>JAUNIU010000001.1:17666-39499 GCA_030523265.1 Eubacteriales bacterium
TCGCCCAACTCATCGGCACTTCGCTTTGTTTTCCTGCAAGCTGGCTTGCGAAAACGTTCCCTTCACCGATATGCTCCGCCTTGTTTCTATAACCTTCGCGGATCAGCCTCGCAGCTGTCGCTGCTCGGTCGCGGGCTTCGCCCAACTCATCGGCACTTCGCTTTGTTTTCCTGCAAGCTGGCTTGCGAAAACAAATCTCGCACCGATATGCTCCGCTCAGGTTATCGCGAAAATTCTTCTTTAAATTCTTCGATTGCTTTGATCAACAATTTTTCGGTGTCTTCCTGAATTTCTTTGTCTGTGCGGATACGCTCTGGTATCTCTGGATATTTGGTATCAATATATTCAAACAGACCTTTTTCAAAGTCCAAGATATCGGACACCTCAATATCGATCAAATATTTCTTGGTGGCTGCGTAGATGATGATAACCTCATTCTCTACCGGCATTGGCTTATATTGATCCTGCTTCAGAATCTCACGGATACGCTCACCCTGCGCTAATTGCGCCTTTGTCTCCGGGTCCAGATCGGAACTAAACTGGGAGAAGGCTGCCAACTCACGATACTGTGCCAACTCGATACGGATCGGACCAGAAATCTTCTTCATTGCCTTGATCTGCGCGGAACCACCCACGCGGGATACCGACAGACCGGCATTGACAGCAGGACGTAAACCTGCATTAAACATCTCAGTTTCCAGATAAATCTGACCATCGGTAATAGAGATGACATTCGTCGGAATATAAGCAGACACATCTCCTGCCTGAGTCTCGATGATCGGCAACGCCGTCAGGGAACCGCCGCCCAGTTGATCGGACAATCTGGCAGCGCGCTCTAATAATCTGCTGTGCAGATAGAATACATCGCCAGGGAAAGCCTCACGTCCTGGTGGACGCTTTAATAACAGGGACAGTGTACGATATGCCGCTGCATGCTTGGTCAAATCGTCATAGACTACCAATACATCTTCTCCATTTTCCATCCACTCTTCGCCGATGGCACAGCCGGAATATGGAGCAATATACTGCAATGGTGCCAACTCACTGGCGGTAGCTGCTACGATGGTAGTATAATCCATCGCACCATACTCCTCTAATTTGGTCACAATATTTGCCACTGTGGAAGCTTTCTGCCCAATGGCTACATATATACATTTCACACCCTGCCCCTTTTGATTGATAATCGTATCAATCGCAATGGCAGTCTTACCTGTCTGACGGTCTCCGATAATCAACTCACGCTGTCCTCTGCCAATCGGCACCATGGAGTCGATCGCCTTAATTCCCGTCTGCAAAGGCGTATCTACAGACTTTCTGGCGATAACACCAGAAGCCACTCTCTCAATCTGACGGCTCTTATCCGTCTTGATCGGTCCCTTGCCGTCGATCGGCTGACCCAATGCATTCACGACACGGCCTGACATTGCATCGCCTACCGGTACTTCCACCACCCGGCCTGTGGTTTTCACCACATCACCTTCGTTGATATTTTTCGTATCGCCCAAAAGCACCGCACCGACGTTGTCTTCCTCTAGGTTTAATACCATGCCATAAATTTCATTCGGGAACTCCAACAGTTCACCCTGCATCGCCTTTTCCAGGCCATGGATACGGGCAATACCATCGGCAACCTGTATAACTGTACCGGTATCCGATACCTCGAATTGGGTACTATAGTTCTTAATCTGTTCTTTGATAACCGAACTGATCTCTTCAGGTTTCAAATTCATGATACTCTCGCACCTTCTTTCACTTTATTCTAGTTCGCTAACTGAATCTGAGAAAGTTCTTTCCCCATCCGACCCAGTTTGGTTTTAATACTACTGTCAACTACTCTGTCACCAATACGAATCACCATGCCGCCGATCAGTGTCGGGTCCACATTATAATTCATAATAAACTTCACATAAGAAGTCGTCTCTAACAGGCGTTTGACTACCTCTTCCTGCTGCGTCTCTGTCAGAGTAGTCGCAGATGTCACATAGGCAACGCCAATTTGCTGATACTCACGAACCTTGTCCACAAAATAAGACAAGATGCTCCGAATCTCCGCGAATCGTCCCTTCTCAACGATCGTCACCAAAAAGCCCACCAAAGTATCAGATACCTTGGTTTTGAATGCTTTCTCCAACAGGGAAATCTTTTCCTCCACCGGCAGTTTCGGATGCGTTAAGAGTTTTACATATTCCTCATTGGCATCGATTACCTCCAGGACTGCTTCCACTTCCCTGAGAAGGGAATCTACTGTGCCATCTTCTACGGCGACCTCAAACAAAGCTTCGCCGTATGTCTTTGATACTAACTTAGCCATGTCTCATCACCCATCTCTTTTAATGTGTCTGCAATCAACTGTGACTGTTTATTCTCATCCAAAGAAGATGCCACGATCTTACCTGCCATCACGGTCGCTACAGAGATGATCTCCTGTTTCAACTCATCCTTAACCTTATCTTTCTCCAGATCAACCTCGCGGTTTGCCCTGTCAAGGATGCGGACAGCTTCTTCCTTTGCCTCCGACACGATCTCTGTCTCTTTCTTCAGAGCCTTTTTCCGTGCCTCGCCCAGGATTTCATCTGCCTCTTTATCAACATTCTTTAACTTCTCATCATATTCTGCCTTAAACGCTATTGCATCCTGCTTTTCTTTCGCGGCAGTTTCCATCTGCACACGGATACCCTCCTGTCTGCGCGCCAGCAAATCTCTGGCCGGATTAAACAACAGATAGGACAGGAGTACAAACAGTGCCATCATTGCCAAAATGGTAATTGCGGAATCAACCAACAACTGCGGGTCCAATCCAAAGATATAATCGCCTAACGCATCACCAGCCAGTGCTACTTGTAATACTCCACTCACTTTCAAGCCTCCTTTCCATATAGGATCATACTGTAATCTCATGCCATTGCATGACCCCATGAGCAGCCACAGCAACGCTGCCCATCAGTACGTTGCGCAAATGTCTGGCATACCAAATTTCGCGCCTGCCAGTCATCCCCGCACCGGATCACATCTTACTGTGGAAGTTTTCCAATCAGTGGATTAGCGAATAACAGAATCAATGCTACTACCAAACCATACAAACCAGTTGTCTCGGCAACCGCCTGTCCTAAAAGCATGGTAGACATTACATCACCTTTAGCACCCGGGTTGCGTCCTACTGCGGATGCACCATAACCTGCTGCGATACCCTGTCCAACACCAGGACCGATACCTGCGATAACCGCCAAACCTGCACCAATGGCAGATCCCATTAATACTAAACCTTCGTTTGTGATATTCATTGTAAAATCCTCCTTCAAATAATATCATGATTAAATTTTTAGTGCTTAATACAATTATTCCTATTTCCGGCCTATACTTTTTGTACAGAATGGAAATCTTTTATGCGTTTTCTTCTCCAATCGCATCGGAAACAAAACACATCGTCAACATACAGAATACATACGTCTGAATTGCACCGGAGAACACATCCAAATATGCATGCAACAGTCCCGGCCAGACCAGCGTGATTATTCTAGGCAGCAAACCGTAGATCAATCCCATCATTACCGTACCCGATAAAATATTACCGAACAAACGCAACGACATGGAGATCGGCGTAGAAAACTCACTGATCAAGTTCATTGGGAAAAACAGAAATACAGGCTCGAATAACCCCTTGATTTTCCCAAACTTCTGGTACTTAAATCCATTGTACTGTATCATCACCCAAGTGATGATCGCTAATGGAAACGTGACACCGTAATCTGCTGTTGGCGGCCTCAGTCCCAGCAACCCTGACAGATTACATACCAGAATAAAGATAAACAGGGCACTGACATAATTGCGAAACTTTAATGCCTTTTTCGCCCCCATAGAGCTGGCTACCATGCCATCTAACATCTCTACGATCAACTCCACGACATTCAAAAATGCTCCTGGTACTTTCGCCGGGTCTGCTTTCTTGATCGCACGGTTCGCACATAGTGCAAAAATAAGGATCACTGCTATGACGATAATCATAGAAATATGCGTGGTGGTCAGATAGATGTCCTGACCAAATACCGTAAACTTTGTGTCAGTATATCCATGAATAAAAAAGTCCACCTGCGCGTCCTCACTGCCCTTTGCCAGCAATGCACCGCCAGCCATCAGGCCCCGTGACATACCTAAGACGCCACTTCCCACATTCTCACCTTCCTTTTCTTAAATTTATTTATGTGATAGCACAAGGGCTATTACATTCCTTTTTTCTCACAAAATCTGTGAATAACCGGTTGTAAAAATGCTCCGATCTTTACACCAAACAGTCCCAGTATCACACCCAACGGGTGTACATACCGGTACAAATACATACTGGCTCCCATACAAACCGCCATCATAACCATCCTGCGAATCGCAGCTCCCTGCGTATGCCTGCTGGCGCGTTTGGGATCCATATCCAAAGCAATATCCAAATGACGAAACATATGAAACAACATCCCTGCTGCCACCAGTCCGCCTAACACAGTGCCACTCAGCATTGCTCCTCTGTGATCACTGACGATCCCCAGTATCAACGCCACGACTACTGTCCATATCAGTATGCCGTATATCATCTCTCTCAATGTCCGCTTCGCTTGTCTCATATTCCTCCGGATGCTCTGCTCGATAATTCTTTAAACTCTGTATATATTCCAACTTCTCATGCTCTTTCTTCATGTCTGCCATATAGAAAGACTTTGTCAGAATATAAACATTACGAAAGGCCGCTCCGATGCCCACAATCAGTAAGATCAAAAATGGTACCTCGGTCTGTAGCCACCGATTCAGCCATGCCCCCAACCAGGCACATATGAAAATAGGAACCATCATACTGATACCAATCTGGGTAATCATCGTAAAACTGCGAAAAACCTTCTTTTCTTTCTTTCCCATAGTCAAAATCCTCACTTGTTTATTATAAGTTATCCATTTGTAAAAGTCCACAAAAAACATAAGAGAATATGGCTAATAATTTTTTTCTTTACATTATTTTTACCAAAGTCTATAATATATTTTAATTATTTAATATGATTCAGGTTTCAAGGATGCATCGCATATATCGAAAAAGGAGGGTCGCCCTATGAGTCATCCAGTATTATATCGCAAACGTTTCATTCCAGATGAGATTGTGGAATTAAAGGATGATCTCATCTTATCTGTATCAAACGATCTTATTTTAACCAGTTGGGACGTTCTTAAACCCCGCCGTGACATTTCCCGTGGTGTTTCTGCTTATTTTATCAAAAAAGGGATAAAAATAAGCAAAGTATTTGACAATGCCGGACAGATGGTATATTGGTACTGCGATATTATCGAGACGGATTATAACGCAGATACAAATGCGTATACCTTCAGCGATCTGCTGATCGATGTGCTGGTATATCCCGATGGTCAGGTAGAAGTCGTAGATATGGATGAGTTTGCTGACGCCATGGAACAGGGCATCCTGAGCATGGGACTGATCGCGAAAGCAATGCGCATCACAAATGATCTGCTACAAACAATCTATGACGGGAAATTTTCAGATTACACCCAGCCCATCGAAGAGGTACTTGCCTCCCGGAAATAATGCTGCACAGAACCATAATACGAGGACTATCATGAAGGAAAATGTATTGATTACCATCAACAGCACCCAAACCACAGACGGCGAAGCAGAATCCCTTGAAACAATCTATCCGGGCAAACACCGTTCCCTGCCGGACAGCAATGTGATCCTGTATCAGGAGGTGCTGCCGGATGACACCGGAAACGCCACCAGTCTGAATAAAAACAAAATGAAGATCGGAGAACATTCTCTTATCCTGACTAAGAAGGGTACCATTGATACAGAGATGATCTTTGATCCCGGCAAGACACACCGGGGATTTTATAAAACTCCTTATGGTGTATTTGCCATGGCGATTCATACCTCCTGTTTGGAAATCCAAAAAACAAACGACAATATCCACATCCTGATACGATATGCATTGGAACTAAACGGAATGCATGTATCGGACTGTACTATGAATATTATGATCCAAAACGCTACGGTGTAATCATACAGGGTAACAGGATATTGGTAACGAACCGAAGAAATATGGGAAGCCGGATCTGGAAATCAAAAGTATATTTGCACCTGCCTCCTATGCGTTAAAAAACTCCGATATAAACTGACTTATATCGGAGTTTTTATTGTAGGGAAACTTTTCGACCTTATTTTTTCCGTTTTCCAAGTTCCTTTTCTTTGATCGCCTGTTTTTTCTTTATCTCTTTCTGTTGCTCATCTGCCTTGTCCCGCAATTTTTCCCCTAATTTCTTTTTCTTCTTCTTGGGATCCACGGATTCTAAACCGCCACGCAATCCCTTCACATCCATAATATAAATTCCGCTGACTGTAGCACGAACCTCTTTCTTGACCGGGATCTGATCATAGATCTTTTCCTCACAGATCAAAGACATGATTCTGGGACCAATTTTGGCTTTTACGATGGGAACCTTGCGGCCACGCATATATTTAGGAACCTGTTCTAACACGATCGCAGGCAGTCCCGAATCTTTGAACTTCATCCTCTTTTTGTCGATAATCAGCAGTTTCATACTTTGGGCTGCTGATTCCAGTTCCTTCTGGGATGCCTCCTGTCTGTCCTGCAGTTTCTTACCATAGATCGTCAGTGCAACAAAAGCAGCTACCAAAATCACAATAAGAATGATCATCACAACCACCCATATCTGAACTGCCAGCACCGGCATCAATGTTATCATATCGCTCATATTTTCCCTCATTTCTGCGCTGCCCTTTGCGCCAGGTTCGTGATTTGTGTCGCAGCGCAGACACAAATGTACCAAATCAACACTCTGCCATATGCAGCTGAGTATTCATCGCCCTGTTGGCGTTCGGGGATTATCATAACATATTTTCTAGCGATAATCAAATCTATATATCGTCACAGACAACGGCGGCAAATTCATACAGATGGAATAATCCCTGCCATCATGCGTCACTTTCTCTGCTGTCACTGATTTCCGGTTCTTCACGCCAGTACCACCGAAGCGTTCTTCATCCGAAGAAAGAATCTTCTGATACTTGCCAGCACACGGCACACCTACCCGGAAATCATCGCGCTGTACCGGAGTGAAATTGCATACAAACAGCAGCTGATTTTTCGCACCTTTTCCCCGACGGATAAAGCTCACGGTACTGTGATCAGCATCCATACAACTCATCCACTCAAATCCCATCGGATCATAATCGTTCACATACAGAGCATCGTACTCCTGGTATAATCCATTAAGCGCTTTCACGTAATCCTGCATCTGCTTATTGTTTTCCTCCTCCAACAAAAACCAATCCAGACTACGCTTCTCACTCCACTCCCGGAATTGCGCAAACTCCTGTCCCATGAAAAGCAGTTTCTTCCCGGGATGACCATACATGAAACCGTAAGCGGTACGGAGGTTGGCAAACTTATCATCCACCTCACCCGGCATCTTATTAATCATAGAACCTTTGCCGTGCACCACCTCATCATGGGATAACACCTGTATAAAGCTCTCGCTGTATGCATACTGTAAGCTAAAGGTCAAACGGCCATGATTGCCTGCGCGGAACAAAGGATCCATCTGCATATATTCCAGAAAATCATTCATCCATCCCATATTCCACTTAAACAGAAATCCCAACCCCTCTGCAGATGCCGGTGCTGTCACACCCGCCCAGGCAGTGGATTCCTCTGCGATAATCATACAACCCGGCACTTCCTTTTCAAACACTTCATTCATATGCCGGAACAGATGGATCGCGTCATAGTTTTCATTGCCACCATCTTCATTTGGCAGCCACTCACCGTCATTTTTACCATAATCCAGATACAGCATGGAAGCCACTGCATCTACACGCAAACCATCCACATGGAATTTCCGCAGCCAGAATAATCCATTCGCCAACAGGAAATTCTCCACCTCACGTTTGCCATAATTAAAGATATAGGTACCCCAATGCGGATGCTCGCCGCGTCGGCTGTCTGGATGTTCATACAAAGGCTGTCCATCGAACCGCCCCAACGCATAGGCATCCTTTGGAAAATGTGCCGGTACCCAGTCCAGAATCACACCGATCCCCCGGTTATGCATATAGTCCACAAAGTACATAAAGTCCTCCGGTGTACCATAACGTCTCGTCGGTGCATAATACCCTGTGACCTGATATCCCCAGGAACCATCGAACGGATGCTCTGCGATCCCCATCAGCTCCACATGAGTATACCCCATGTCCAGGACATAATCTGCCACCATCGGTGCCAATTCCCGGTAACTGTAAAATCCATTGTCATCTTCTTCCACACGTTTACGCCATGAACCCAAATGCATTTCATAGATCGCCATCGGTCTGCGCCGCAAAGACGAACGGTCTTCCTTCGCTCTGACATTCATCCATTTCTTATCTGTCCATTTATAATCTCTCAGATCCGTCACCACGGAAGCATTGTCCGGACGCAGTTCCGCACTATTCGCATACGGATCGCTCTTCATCAGGATATCCCCGGTGCGGGTCAATATCTGATATTTGTAGACCGCTCCCGGCTTTACACCAGGAATGAAAATCTCATACACACCGGACACTTCCAGTGTACGCATCAAATGCAGTCTGGAATCCCACATATTGAAGTCGCCCACCACACTGACTGCTCTGGCATGCGGTGCCCATACAGCAAAGTACACACCATCCACTCCATTCACTGTCATAGGATGTGCGCCCAATTTATCATAGATCTGATAATGTTTCCCCTCAGCAAACAGATACAGATCCGAACTGCTAAGTTGTGGTGCAAAACTATAGGGATCTTCGGTCACCACTACATCGTTTTCTCCGTATTCGATATGTAATAAATATGACTTCTTATATTTCCGGCCAGAAACATATTTGCCAAAGAAGCCACTGTTTTTCCCGACTTCCTCCAGCTCCAACGGATGATTTCCATTTGCATCCGTCACCGTAACACTCTGTGCCTCCGGACGATATACTGTAATCACCTGTCCTTTTCCAAATTCATGTAAACCAAGAATGTTGTGCGGTGCATTATGCTGTCCCGCCAAAAGTTCATCATACTCTACCCAATTAATCCACTGATCTAACTTTTCCTGCATATGCTATCCCCCATATCATTTTTCTCCGATTCAGAAAGCCTGTCAATTCCCTGTCAACAAAACTTTCCACGCAAAAGTTACTATTTTCGGTCTTCCACACACATGTGTCAAACCATCCAGCTTTGCTGTCTGTCAGAACAAAAAACAGCCTCTGGTCCAAAAATGACCAAAGGTCAGCTCTTTGTCACCATAGTGTTTATATTTTACCATAAAGACTATGGTTTCGTCACTATATTTTGTAAACTTTTTGCCATCCTTTGCGTTTTCACATCTTACGTTTCCGTATAGAAGAAAATGGGAAGCATTCCGATTAGATATCTGTGCCTCCCATTTTCTCATCCCATTATTTTTACATTTTCAGTGGTCAAAATAGTCCCTTTTATTTCCCATAATGAACATGAAGCAGCTCATGCGCGCGATCTTTGAGGATTCCATTTTCGTACATATTGATCAGCGTCGGATTCTCCTCCGCACGTTTCACAATTGCAGACTTGTCCGCCTTGTACATACCATTTGCACGCTCCTGTTTCACACTCTGATAACCAAACGGTTGGCCGGCTCCTCCGATACAGCCATATGGACATGCCATAACTTCTACAAAATCAAGTTTCTCCTCTCCCCGCTGCAATTTTTCAATCAATTCTTCTGCATTTCCAAGTCCATTGACAACTCCTACCCGCAGTTTGGCTCCTGCCACTTCCACTTCCGCAACCTTCGTTCCTTCCAGACCACGGATGCCGGAAAATTCAATTTCCCGAAGTGCTTCATTATTCTTATCTGCCACATGGCGAAGGGCAGCCTCCATCACGCCACCAGTTACACCAAAAATCACCCCGGCCCCGGAATTAATAGAAAATGGCATATCCGGCGCACTTGGCTCGATTTCATTGAACTGAATCCCAAGCTCTTTGATCATAAGGATCAGTTCCTTGGTGGTAATCACATAATCCACATCCGGAACATTATCCCGCTTAAATTCCTCTCTGTTCGCTTCATATTTCTTTGCCACACAAGGCATCACTGCTACCGATATGGTCTCTGTCCCAGTCTCTTGATCGGCCTTTTTATAGTATTCCTTCAAAACCGCACCAAACATCTCCATCGGAGATTTGCAAGTAGAAACATATGGCAGTAATTCCGGATATTTTGTCTCTACAAATCTTACCCAGGCAGGACAGCAAGAGGTAAACAACGGCATGGAATTACCCAGAGGATATTTTTTCTCTCCGTTTTTCAATTTGTACAACAGCTCGTTTGCTTCCTCAACCACCGTCAGGTCCGCACTGAAACTGGTATCAAAAACGGTGTCAAACCCAAGCATCCGAAGGGCAGTAAATATCTTACCCATCATATTTTTCCCAGGTGCAATCCCAAATTCCTCTCCGATCGCCACACGCACAGCCGGGGCAATCTGTACAACCACTCTTTTATCCGGCGCGTAAAGAGCCTGCCATACTTCCCTGAGATCGTTTTTGATCGTAATGGCTGCCGTCGGACACACTGCTGCACATTGTCCACAGTTTACACAATCTGTTTCGGCAATCTGTTTCCCAAACGCAGGACTGACAATCATGTCTGCACCACGGTGTGCAAAATCAATGGCTCCCACATGCTGTACTTCATTACACATTCTGACACAGTCACCACAGAGAATACATTTGCTTGGATCTCTCACAATAGACAGGGACGAATCATCAATGCATCTCTCCGGATGCGTATTTGGAAACCGTACGTCAGTCAACCGGAATCTGGCGGCAAGCATCTGCAAGCGACAGTTACCATTTTTCTCACATACCGTACAATCGCGACAATGAGAAGCAAGTAAAAGTTCCAAAATCATTTTTCTGTGTTGATGCAGCTTTGATGTATTTGTCCGGATTACCATTTTGTCTTTGGGCGGCGTAGAACAAGATGCAATGATTCCGCCTCTCTCATCCTCCACCACACACATGCGACATGCACCATAAATAGACATATCCGTATAATAGCAGAAAGTAGGTACGTGGATTCCTGCCTTGCGTATCACCTGTAATATATTTTTCTCATCGGTAAATTCTGTACGAATCCCATCAATGATCATGTATTTCTTTGACATTCTTATATCCACCATCCTTTCTTACTGTTCCTGCACTGCACCAAAACTGCAGCCATCCTTACATGCACCGCATTTGATACATTTAGAAACGTCTATTACATGAGGCTCTTTCACAGTGCCGGATATTGCTCCTACCGGACACATTCTTGCACACTTAGTGCACCCTCGGCACAGTTCCGGATCAATCCGCAGTGTCATCAATGCCTTGCACTGTCCTGCCGGACACTTCTTATCTACCACATGTGCAATATATTCGTCACGAAAATATTGCAGGGTACTAATCACCGGAGATGCCGCTGTCTTTCCTAAACCACAAAGAGCAGTGGCAGAAATCGTATCTGCCAGCTTCTCCAGAAGTTCAATATGCTCCATGGTGCCCCTGCCCTCCGTAATATCGGTCAGCAACTCCAGCATACGCTTGGTTCCTTCCCGGCACGGAACACACTTACCACAAGACTCATTCTGGGTAAAGTTCATAAAGAACCTCGCCACTTCCACCATACAGCTTTTGTCATTCATGACAACCAGACCACCAGATCCAATCATAGCCCCAACTTTTTTCAGGGAATCAAAATCCAGCTTCATATCCAGATGATCTTCTGTCGCGCTAATACAAAGACATCCACCAGAAGGTCCGCCAATCTGGACTGCCTTAAAATCACCACCCTTAACACCGCCGCCAATGTCAAAAATAACCTCACGAAGTGTCGTTCCCATTGGCACCTCAATCAATCCCGTATTCTTAACATTTCCTGTCAGGGCAAATGCCTTGGTACCATGATTGTTTGCCGGACCATAACCCTGGTACCACTTGGCACCATTCAAAATAATCGGCGGAACGTTACAAAATGTTTCTACATTATTTAGTACCGTCGGCTTATCAAAAAGTCCATGCTCTACCGTACGCGGCGGCTTCACTCTTGGCATTCCCCGATTTCCCTCAATGGAGGTGGTCAAGGCACTGCCTTCCCCACAAACAAAGGCACCTGCTCCCTGACTAATATGTAAATCAAAGTCAAATCCGGAACCCAGAATATCTTTTCCCAAAAGTCCTTTATCCATCGCTTTATCAATCGCTGTTTGCAGTCTTTCCACCGCAAGAGGATATTCTGCCCGGACATAGATATATCCATGATGTGCCTGCGTCGCGATCGCAGCGATCAGCATACCTTCAATCACTCTGTGAGGCTCTCCCTCCATCATGGAACGATCCATGAAAGCTCCCGGGTCGCCTTCATCGCCATTACAGACAACATATTTTTCTTCTTCCGGCTGATTCAATACCTGCTGCCATTTTCTTCCTGCCGGAAATCCACCACCACCACGGCCTCTCAAACAGGACTCCGTGATTTCATCTACAATCTCCTGTGGTGTCATATCAAAAAGTGCTTTCGCCACTGCACTATACCCGCCCAAGGCGATATATTCTGCGATACTCTCCGCATTAATTCTTCCACAATATTCCAGTGCAATACGCGTCTGCTTTTTATAAAACGGAATGTCCTCCTGTTTCACATAAGATTTGAGCGTTTCATCCTGATATACCAGCCGTTCTACCACCTCATCATGAATAATGCTTTTCTCGATAATTTCCTCGCAGTCATCCAGTGTGACCTTGAGATACAACCATCCCATCGGTTCAATGCGAAGAAGCGGTCCCATCTCACAAAATCCGTGACAGCCACTCTTTTTCAAACCAATACTCTCATCATGAGGCTCTTTTTCTAATATTAACGCACAGCGCAGTCCCTTCTCTTCGATGATTTCCTTCATCCTGTCATAAATCTTCAAAGAACCGCCTGCTACACATCCGGTACCAGCACAAATGAGAATCTGTTTTCTCTGACTGTTCAAGGAAGCCTTATATTTCTTCTGCTTTGCAATCAGTTCATCTCTTGTTCTAATCTTCATTCGCCGCTCCCTCCTTCAACTTCTGTATCAATTCCCTTGCCTTCTCTGGTGTCATCGCAGGATAAACATGGTCATTTACCGTACAGACTGGTGCCAGGCCACAAGCGCCCAAACAGGACACAGTCTCCACCGTAAACATCATGTCATCTGTTGTGGTCTTATCCTCGCTCACTCCAAGAATCTCTTGAAATTCTTCCAGAATTGGAACCGATTT
Source organism: Eubacteriales bacterium (assembly GCA_030523265.1). Classification (GTDB taxonomy): domain Bacteria; phylum Bacillota; class Clostridia; order Lachnospirales; family Lachnospiraceae; genus Butyribacter. Next base: position 31,016 of record JAUNIU010000001.1, read on the forward strand.
TCGGACATGACAAGCTGTCCCATCACAAATTTTAATGACATATTTTCCTTTTGGATCCAAAGAAAAGTTCTCATAAAATGTTGCAACCCCATAAATTTTCGCTTCACTCAGTTTTAGCTTTTTTGCAATATAGCACAAGGCCTCCTCTGGCAGATAGCGGTATACTTTCTGTATATCCTGCATAATTGCAATCAAAAGAGTTTTGTTGTAATCATGTGCCTGCAATATTTCATCCAACTTCGCAATTTCCTGATTTGTCAATCTTCCTTCTCCTTTCTGCTACATAAATATTACTGTAAATCACATTTCCCATACATTACATAAATACCTATATATTTATTTTTGTCTTCTGATAAATTGTATCATTAAGAAGCAATTTCTACAACTTCTTTTATTTCTCATCCATAGAAAAAAGCCACTCCTGTTAAAGAATGACCATTTCTATCTACCGATATCCTATTTTTTTACCATCTGCATGTTATTCTTTCTTTGTCATCCCATGCGCCGTTGAGGTATCGTCGCCAACACCAAAGGCAACAGATCCCGGTGTCTTATCCATTGTATATATATCTGACAATGCCACACCGGAGCTTTCCCAAACCCAGTCTCCAGTGTACACCATGCCACCTCCTGCTCCGTCAGCCAGTCTCCGAATGAACCGTAGGGGTTTCCGGTCTCATGTACTAAGGGATATGTAGTCATGTCACTCATATAACGCAGGGCATTGAAATACTTTTGATAAATGATCTCTTCTCCCGCAGAATGGTAATTGATCACCAGATCCGGCTGAATTTCATGCACCAGCTTCATCAACGCCTGTGTCTCATGCTCTGACCCCGGGTGTTCTCCCGGATCACAGGCAGCATCACCGGCTGGCAGATTCCCGGTTAATCCGGTATTTGGGGCATTCTGTGAAAATCCGGTCTCATAATTACGGTTAAGATCTACTCCATTGGCATTGGCTTTGTATCGCTTTCTGCCCCCCTGACAAATCTCCACTCCGTCCGGATTCATCATCGGTATCACATATACTGCATAATGCCGCAGCAGCTGGCGATAAGGAATCCCTTCCCAGAGAATATCCATATGATATCTGCTTAACAACCGCTCCGCCATCAGCATCACCAACTGTGTATTTAGCCACTCTCTGGCATGCATGGAGGCTTGTACCAATATTGTACGATCCGTTCCCTCCGGTCCGATCCGCAGGCAGTGAAGTTGTCTATGCTGTGCAGTTTCCCCAATCGAAAAGAGATGTGCAGACTTTGGATACCGTCTTGCCATCTCTTGTAAATCCTGTTCCATATGGTTATAAGAATATTTTCGATGATGTATATTAACGATCCCTTTCATAAACAAAATCCCCCATTCCGACACATATATTTATCTATTAAATATATGCGGTGAAATGGGGAAATATGCATCCTTATTTTACTGCAATCTTATCCTGCCCGCCCATATATGGACGCAATGCTTCCGGAATCGCCACACTGCCGTCTGCCTGCAGATTATTCTCCAGAAAAGCAATCAGCATACGCGGCGGCGCAACCACCGTGTTATTCAGGGTGTGCGCAAAATACTTGCTGCCATCTTCCTTGCGGATACGAATCTGTAACCTTCTCGCCTGTGCATCTCCCAGATTAGAGCAGCTGCCAACCTCGAAGTATTTCTGCTGACGAGGAGACCATGCTTCCACATCAATGGATTTCACCTTGAGATCTGCCAAATCACCGGAACAGCACTCCAGGGTACGCACCGGAATATCCAGGGTGCGGAACAAATCCACAGTATTCTGCCACAGCTTTTCAAACCACTGCATACTTTCTTCCGGCTTGCACACTACGATCATTTCCTGCTTCTCAAACTGGTGGATACGATAGACACCACGCTCCTCAATGCCATGTGCGCCCTTCTCCTTACGGAAACACGGAGAATAGCTGGTCAGCGTCTTCGGCAGTTCCTTTTCCTCTGTTATCGTATCAATAAACTTTCCGATCATGGAATGCTCGCTGGTTCCGATCAGATACAGGTCCTCCCCCTCGATCTTGTACATCATGGCATCCATCTCGGCAAAACTCATCACACCTGTGACCACGTTGCTGCGGATCATATACGGCGGAATGCAATACGTAAATCCACGTCCGATCATAAAGTCTCTGGCATATGCCAATACTGCGGAATGCAATCTGGCGATATCCCCCATTAAATAGTAAAACCCATTTCCTGCCACTTTACCGGCAGCATCAATATCCAAACCATCAAAACTCTCCATAATCTCTGCATGGTATGGGATCTCAAAATCCGGCACCACCGGATCACCATAACGCGTAATTTCCACGTTTTCGCTGTCATCCTTGCCAATCGGCACGCTTGGATCAATGATATTCGGAATCACCAACATGATCTCACGCACTTTCGCTTTCAACTCTTTTTCCTGCACCTCCAAGGCTTCCAGGCGATCTTTGTTGGCTTTCACTTCTGCCTTCTTTGCTTCGGCTTCTTCTTTCTTGCCCTGCCCCATCAGAGCACCAATCTCTTTGGCTATCTTGTTCTTGGATGCACGCAGTTCATCTGCTTCCTGCTGTGCTGCTCTCGCCTGCGCATCCAACTCGATCACCTCATCCACCAGAGGTAATTTTTCATCCTGAAACTTATTTTTAATGTTCTGTTTTACGATATCCGGATTCTCTCTGAGAAACTTCAAATCTAACATGGTATCTTTTCCTCCATTCATTTTCCATCAAGCATTTATTGTACACGCTTATAAATCACTTTGCAAGAATAACCTGCCTCGCGTATCCATATCTGAATCCTACCAGTGCCACACGCATCACTGCGTCACGGTCAACGCTCCCTCCGTCGCCGGACCTCCATCCGGTATCGGTGAGACAGACGGTGTTGGCATCGGTGATGCGGTTGGCTTCTTTTGCCCGGATTGATACTTGCCAATCTTGATCGTCTTGGAATAACGGCTCAGGCGAACAGAATGTCCCTTCGTCTTCCATGCCTTTAACTTTACATAATATACCTTATTGGGTTTTAATTTCGTTAATTTGATTTTGCTGCTGTGCAGTGCAAAATCGTGTAACTTCCATTTACCCTTTTTACCCGTTTTCAAATAAATCCGGTAACCTGTGACGCCTTTGCTGTTTTTCACCTTAAGTGTCGCCGTTTTTTTCGTACGTTTCATCATTTTAAATTTCGGTTTTGCCGGACGCGATGCCGCATCGGCACAGGTCACGCCAGCCGTGCTGACACACATAGCAAGTACCACCAAAGCAATTATAAGCTTCCTCTTGTTCCCATTCATTTTCAAACCTCCTGTCTACTCATTTAGGAAATCCCAAGATGCCTGCATCCAAAAAACTTCCCGTATCTTCCAGATACGATTCTCATTCCATCAAGAAACATTTTTCAAAAACATTGCTCCGCATCGCCCCGTAATACATATCCCCTTCCAGAATATCAATGCCGAGAGAATGTGCATAATCCTCCTGAAGTTTTGTGTTAATTCCTCCACAGGTCACCGTCATTCCCAAATCTCCTGCCATCTTGACAATGCTGCTTAAGATAATCTGTTCACGTTTATTGGTCATATAACTTCCAAAATACTCACCATGGAATTTGATGCCTGTCACCGGCAAATCACGTAACGATTGTACCGCAGTATGATCCGATCCAAACCGGCTGATGACCACCTGATAACCACGTTTACACAACTGCTCCAGTGCGATCCGTAAGCTATTCGTCATGTTTGCAAAATACCGTTCCGGCAATTCAAAGATCAAATCGGATGGTTCTAATTTATTCCGTTTCACCACGATTTCATCGATCATAGCCACTGCATTTTTGCGGGAAAGCTGTCTGGCTGTCACTTCCACTGCAAACGGTATCACCTCGTTTCCTTTGGCTTTCCATGCACCAATATTATTACATACATGCCGCAAAGTATAAAAAGCAAATTCCTTTAGTTTACCGCCTCGTTCGATATAACGCTGCAATGTATCTGATTCTATATACTGTCCTTCCCGCAACTGAATCCTGGTAACTGCTTTGCATCCAATGATATTTTCTTTATCCCCCTGTATACGCGGCAGATAACAGATTTCCACGGTCTGATCTTTCATCGCCTGCCAGATCTGCTGGATAATATCTTCTTCCCGGGATTGATTATGCTGTAAATCCTCCGTATAAATGGCATATACATTGCTATGCATCCCCTTTATGCTGCGACGTGCCAAATCTGCTCTCTCCAGCATCTCACCCAGTTCATGATCCTTTGGTTCCACCAGATATAACCCGATCGTGGTACTATAGGCAATCTGCTGCTCTTCATTTACATTCAAATTATCCTGATAACTGCTCATCTCGGATAATGACTGCAATAATTGTTTGTGATTGGCATATGGTGCCACACCTACAAAATAATCGCCATCCACACGGGAGCACAGGCCTTCTTTCGCAATAAATTTCTGTAATACCCCCGAAAACTGTTTCAATATATCATTACTGATAGAGAATCCATAGTGATAATTATATTTCCGAAATTCATTAATATCTGCGCAGAATACCGCATAACGCTCTTCCTCTGCACGATTCCCGATCCGGCTTCCTGCCTGCTGTAAAAACTGGCTATACGGAAGCAAATTCGTGATCGTATCTTCTGCCTTTGCCTGCGCACCCTTCGCCATATGTACTAATTTGTTTTCCAAATGTTCCATCTGCTCCGTTGCCTGCAATTCCGATCCCATCACATCATCACTATATTCCAGTACCCGGGTCATACCAAAGATACAATCCGGCTGATCCCCATCTGTCCTGCTGACAGACACAAAACTAACCTCTGTCCGTTGATAATCGCCATTGTTATTTCTGATATGATATGTTTTTCTGGATTGACCAATCTCACTTGCCCGCTCCTGAAAACATCTGCGAAAATCCTCTGCCTCGTCCGGATGAATAAATTCTTCGATCTGCTGAAGCCAATACTCCCCCTCGAATACTGTCTCATCTGAATAAGACGCAATCAGATTACCACTACGGCTCAATTTGCCCTGCTTAATATCATAGGTCCAACAGGTTATTTTCATAAAATCGGATAAAATGTCGGAACGCCTTGCAGCATCTTCTAATTCCTGCTCTAATTGCTTCCTTGGCGTAATATCCATGATAACACACAGATATACCGGCTGTCCTTCATCGTCATCCACACGACAGCCATTGACATAAGACCAGTGTTCTTCTCCTGACTTGGAAATAATACGATACTCAAATCCGATCAGTCCATGATTGCTAAGCGCTGCATGCACCTGCTGCTGTACCATTTTACGGTCATCGGGATGAAGCACCTGATCTACATGATTTCCAAAATTCACATGATATTCTTCCTTGGTATAACCTGCCAGGCGAAAGAAACCATCATTGGCATACAACAGCTTAAAATCCGTCATGCGCAGTTTAATTACGCCACCCGGAATATTGTTAGCGATCAGATCAGCCTCCCGCTTCGCCTGATATACCTCCGCCAGATTGCGCTTCGCCTGAGTAATATCCATACAGGAACAAAAATAGATCATCTGTCCATCTTTTTGGATGCTATCTGCCGAAAATGAAATCCATGCAACCAAACCATTCTTTCGCTTGGCGCGGAACTCTAATCGCAGCTTACCGCCCGCCACTCTCTGTCTGGCAATCAAATTACGCACCTTTTGTTTATCTTCCGGTAATACTGCAGCCAGAACCCTGTTATCAAACTTTTCCTGAAATTCCTCGGGTGTATATTGCAGCATCTCATAAAACCTGATATTGGCATAAAGCAGTTCCATCTCTGTATCCTGCTTGGTAGCAAAGATACCACACTCTGCCATATCTAGCATCTGTTGTAATTCTATCTTCTCCATAGCTGTCACTCCTTTCCCCCACTCTGTCCCATACTGGATCACCTTCTCATCTGTCCCGCATTATCCCACTTGACTTATGATCCCATGCTTTCATATTTTTTCACCAGAACTGTGGCGTTGTGCCCGCCAAATCCCAATGAATTGCTAATTGCTACATGAACCGGCATATATACGCCTTGTCCTTTGGTATAATCCAGATCACAATCCGGATCGTCATCTACCAGCCCCACTGTAGGATGAATATATCCCTCGCCGATAGATTGTATACAGGTGATCAATTCCACAGCTCCACCCGCACCAAATAAATGTCCAATCATAGATTTTGTGGAATTAATCTTAACCCGGTACGCATCCTCGCCAAAAGCCAGTTTGATGGCTGCCGTCTCGATCCGGTCATTCATCGGTGTGCTGGTTCCATGCGCATTAATATAGTCCACATCCTTCGGTGTCATACCTGCATCTTCCAGCGCCAGTGTCATAGCTCTGGCAGCACCGGAACCATCTTCCAAAGGTGCAGTCAGATGACTGGCATCACAGGTAGAACCATAACCGCCGATCTCTGCATATATATGTGCACCACGAGCTTTCGCATGTTCTAATTCTTCTAATACTAGTACACCTGCGCCCTCTCCCGTCACAAAACCGTCCCTCTTTTTATCAAAGGGAATGGACGCCTGCAACGGATCTTCGGAATCGGTCAGCGCAGTCAATGCCTGGAACGTGGCCACACCGAATTTGCTCACCGAACTATCCACTCCACCGGCAAAGATCACATCTGCTTCTCCATGCTGAATAGAACGAAACGCTTCTCCGATGGAATTGGTGCCAGTGGCACAAGCAGTCACCACATCCAGACATTTCCCATGGAGTCCAAACTGTATCGCCACATTGGCTGCAGCCATATTGCCTAATACCATCGGCGCCGTCAATGGATGTATTCTCCCCGGTCCCTTTGCCAACAGTTTATCATACTCTCTCTCAATCCCCATCAGACTGCCGGTGCCAGATCCAATGCATACCCCGAGACGATATGAATCCTCTGCCGAAATATCTAATCCGGAATCTTCCAGAGCCTGTTTAGCCGCTGCCACCGCAAACTGGCTGAACCGATCCATACGCTTTGCATCTTTGGATGACATATACTCTTTGGGTTCAAATTCCACTACTTCAGCCGACAATTTCGCCTTATAATTTGCCGTATCAAAATTACGAATCGGACCAATGCCTACTTTCCCTGCATGAATATTTTCCCAAAACTCTTTCACCGTATTGCCAATCGGGGTAATTAACCCCATACCCGTAACTACCACTCGTTTCATAAAAATCTCCATTCCGGAGCGTACGCGACGGAACGACGAGAAGTCTGCATATGCGGCAAACTTGCCACATTGCGATTCTCCCGTCTGCCATCAGGGCTATTTGTGACGCTCCGGCACAATATAGCCAGTATATACTTCATCTATGCGCGAAAAATATGACTGCCTTGCACATTTCACACAATACTTCTTCTCTCTTTACAGATGACATGGACCAGAACCAATCTCCACTGCATAGAAATCAGCAGCATATCCAATCTTGGCTTTATATGCTTTGCCCACCTGGTCAATGAACTTATCCACCGCTTCATCTTTCACAATGCTAACCGTACACCCACCAAAACCGGCACCTGTCATACGGGATCCTATCACACCGTCTACTTTCCATGCCTCTTCCACTAAAGTATCCAATTCTTTCCCTGTCACCTCATAGTCATCCCGCAAAGATACGTGGGATTCATTCATCAGCTTGCCGAATAGCGCAATATCATTTTCCTGCAATGCTTTCACCGCTTTGATGGTACGCTGGTTCTCATAAACCGCATGTTTGGCACGCTTACGGCGGTCCTCATCCTTAATCGCCATCTTGAACTTCTCAAACTCTTCTTCATTCAGATCACCCAGCGTCTCAATTCCGCTACCTTCCTGCAGTTCAGAAAGTGCCTTCTCACATTCCGCACGCCGTTCATTATACTTGGAATCCCCCAAGCCACGTTTTTTATTGCTGCAGGCAATCACAATCTTAGCCCCTTCTAATTGCACAGGCGCATATTCATACGACAGATCCGCAGTATCTAAGAAGATCGCATGTCCCTCTTTTCCCATGGCAATCGCAAACTGATCCATAATGCCACAATTAACCCCATTAAAATTGTTCTCGGAGAACTGCCCAATCAATGCCAAATCCTGGTTGGAAATATGCAGACCAAACAATTCACTTAAAATATATCCGGTCACCACTTCTACCGATGCCGAAGAGGATAACCCGGAACCATTGGGAATATTGCCAAATAACAGCAGGTCAATGCCCTGCTCTAACTCGTATCCACGTTCTTTGAGTGCCCACATAATTCCCTTCGGATAATTGGTCCATCCTGCTTCACGGTGCGGCTTTAGATCATCGAGACTGGATTCTATAATCCCCAGATGCTCAAAATTCATGGAAAAGAACCGCAGTTTGCGATCCTCTCTTTTGCGTGCCACTGCATATGTACCAATCGTCAAGGCACAAGGAAATACATGTCCTCCATTGTAATCTGTATGTTCCC
>JAUNIU010000097.1 GCA_030523265.1 Eubacteriales bacterium
CTTGCATTGTATACAGATGAGACATTTTTCTCCTACGTGTTCGCAGGTTGCCTCCGTCACCACCGTCTCCCGTCCGGTTCCGTCATGGGTGCACTCAATCACTTCCACCGTCATATGAAATGTGCTAATTTCTATATTTTGCGTTGAAAATTCGGAAGACTGGAAATATGCATCAAACTCCGTAACACCACTGTCTGATAATTTAGGAACATAATTTCTGTCGATGCTTCCCCAGTAAAAGTTGCCTTCTAATGCAATATCGGTTCCTTCAATCACCGCTTTTCCGCCTGTTAAGGCAGATTTCTCCAATACATCTCCCTCCAGAATAGGGGAGTGGGTCGGATAGGTGACAACCTCAGCTTTCGTTTTTCTGATAATGACATTGACAGAAATAATGGCAACCGTGTGCCCTTCCCGCACGGCTTTTACCGTGAGAGGTTCTTTCGTATCTTCTACCGTCGTATATTCCGGCATGGTATCAGACCAGACGACAGCTTCCGGATTAGATAAATAGTATTTGCTGTAATTGGTACTATAGGAGAGGGTCTCGTCCTCTGCCACACCGGATATTTCTGCACCGGGATGCGGTCTGGCATCGAAGGTGCCGGAGTACGGCGTCACCACGATCTGGGAAGTAAGCGGGGCGTTACCGGAAACGGCGTTTCCCGCTATGATTCCCTGATAGGAATGGATCGTGCCGTAATTATTAAGGACTCCCGTATTTTCGATTGTTCCGGCGTTGGTAATCACACCGTAGTTATCCAGCGTGCCGTTTACCGTCAGCACCGCGCCGTTTTCAATGACAAGCTCCGCACCCTCCTCTACCGTAAAAGAACCGATGATCGTCAGATGGGTACCTGCGGTGATCGTCAGGGTGTTTCCTTTCTGGAGCGTAACGGATTCTGATATGGATAAATCTTTACTGAGGTAATTATCCCCTGTCTGTAATCCGCTTCCGCTGCCGTCCCAAGTCAGGACAGGTTTTGCATAAAAAGGCGGTCCGGATACTTGTTCCAGTGCAGAAGCGGTTGCGGTATCCGTGCCGGAATAGATGACATGGGGCTGGTATGTGTCAAAAGCGCCTGGATCGATTTCCTGAATCTGATCTCCCAGAACGACATAATCCAGATTGCTACAATAGTCAAATAATCCATCCGGCAGTTTCAAAAGTGCAGAAGGCAGCCGAACCCATTCCAGACTGAGACAGCGCGAAAATGCCTGGGAATCAATGGATGTTATGGTATCCGACAGCCGAATCCAGGACAGATTCGCGCATCCCCGGAATGCTTCAAAGCCGATCGTCAGGACACCGTCCGACATAGACAATCGTCTGAGGCCGATACAGTTATAAAAAGCGTACTGACCGATAGCCGTCACATTCGCCGGAATGGTGGTAATGCAAAGGCTTTCACAATTTTCAAAGGTAGATGGATTAATTGTTTGAAGATGCTCCGGGAGTCTGGTCAGTTTCCAGTATCTGCAGTTGCAAAAAGCTCCCTTCCCGATCTGCTCCACCGAATCCGGCAGCGTCATTTCTGTCAGTCCGGTACAGTTGTAAAAAGCATAGTCGCCGATGTTCGTCACTCCGTCCGGGACTGCTGTGAGCACCAGTTTCGTACATCCGTAGAAAGCATAGTCTTCAATCCCGTTTATATCGGACGGTAGGGTGGTCAGCGACAAATTTACACAATTCTTAAACGTATTCGCACTCACATATTTCACTCCGTCAGGAAGGCTGGTCAGGGCCAGATTCGTACAACCGGAAAAAGCACTCATACCAATGGATGTGGTTGCCGCCGGAAGACTGGTCAGAGCTAACGATTCATTTCCTATAAATGCCCTGGAAGAAATGGCAGTCACCTGGTAATTTATCTCTTCAAAGGCGACATAGTCTGGAAGTTCCGTTCCCGTATACGACTGACCGTTTTTTATCGAAACCGTTTCCTTGCCTTTTTCCACGGAAGTAATGGAATACTCAATACCATTGTCGGTAAAAGTATCATTTTTCTCTGCCGCACAGCATACTGCGGTCGGCAGAGAAAAAAAAGCCAAACCTATAATGATTCCCAACATGCTGCATTTCATGGTGTTTCCTGGTGAATACCAATGTTTACTCTCTTTTTTCATATATTGATTCCTTTTCCTTTTTTATTTCCATTTGGTTACAAAGACAATTATACCTGATCATGCTTATTTTTCAAGGAACATTATTTAGACCGAATCAAAAAACATCCCTTGTTATTATTGGGAAAATCACGTATACTATAATGCAGTAAGGACATCGCCGCAGATGTATAAACGGGTTGATATTATATGGAAGCGGTAATATAGTGGTGCCGAAAGCCTGATTTAATATAGGTTTCCGGCATTTGCTGTTTCATGGGAACAGGAGGGTTTGGTATGAGCAGGAGAAATGTTACCGAGGAATTACTGGAATTTATCGAGCAGAGTCCCAGTGCGTTTCATGTGATTGATAATATGAAGACAGAACTGGCAGAAGCCGGATATAGAGAATTAACCGAAGCGGAACCATGGACATTGGAAGCGGGTGGCAAATATTATGTTACCCGGAACGAATCATCTCTGATCGCCTGGCAGATACCGGACCGGGAGAATTGGCAGGAGTACCGGGGTTTTCACATTGCCGCAGCACATAGCGATTCCCCTTCTTTTTTGATCAAAGAGCATCCGGAGATGAGCACAGAGAAATCGTATATCCGCCTAAATACGGAGAAATATGGAGGAATGATCCTGTCAACCTGGCTGGATCGCCCGCTATCTGTGGCGGGACGTGTGATCGTCGAACAGGACGGACAGATGGAGAGCAGACTGATCAATGTGGACCGGGATCTTTTGGTGATTCCCAGTATGGCGATCCATATGGAGCGGAAACTCAACCAGGGATATGAATACAATCCCCAGACAGACATGCTGCCGATCTATGCCGATCAGACAGGCGAGGGCAGTTTTCATGAGGTGATCGCGGAGGCGGCCGATCTCACAGGTGCAGACCGGATACTGTCGCAGGAACTGTATTTATATGTCCGGGAATTTGGCCGTATTATAGGACATGAGGGAGAATGGATATTGTCGCCCAGGTTGGATGATGCCCAATGTGTGTTTGGCTTACTGCAGGGATTGATCCAATCCAAACCAAACCAGTATATTGATGTGACCGCGGTATTTCATAATGAGGAAGTGGGCAGTAGTACCAGACAGGGTGCGGATTCCACTTTTCTGGAAGATGTGCTGCTCTGGATCAGTGAAGCGGCGGGAGAAGAGATGGGAGCATATCGACGGAAACTTTCTGGGAGTTTCCTGTTATCGGCAGATAATGCACACGCTTTGCATCCCAATCATCCAGAGAAAGCCGATCCCACAAACCGACCAGTATTAAACGGTGGTATCGTATTAAAATATCATGGTGGACAGAAATATACCACCGATGCAGTGACGGGTGCCAGGGTGAAAATGTGGTGTGAAGAGGCAGGGGTACCGTATCAGACATATCATAACCGTTCCGATCTTTTAGGGGGATCGACACTGGGAAATATTTCCACATCTCATGTATCGGTACCATCAGCGGATATCGGATTAGCACAGCTGGCGATGCATTCTGCTGTGGAAACGGCAGGAAGCCGGGATATCAGATATTTGATTGCTTTGATCAAACAATTTTATGGAGAATAAATATATGCGTGGACAGGATAGGGCCCGGGCAAAAAAGAGACTGCGGGAACAGAAACGGGAACAAAAAAATAACGAGAAGGAACGTCGCAGAAAGGCGAAAAAATCCTCCAAAGGAAAACGTGTCAAGTGGGAAAAACTGGACAATACAGCCAATCTTTTTCCGGCGATTGCCACCCACAATATGACCAATGTATATCGCATCTCGGTGACGTTGCAGGAAAGAGTGGATAAAGCATTATTACAGCGTGCACTGGATGAACTGCTGCCGGAGTTTGATACATTCCGGGTGCGGATGCGCAAGGGGATTTTTTGGAATTACTTTGAGACCAACCATCAGAGTCCGCCGTTGGTAGAGGTGGAACAATCGTATCCATGCAGCTATATTGATCCGTATACGAATAATGGCTATCTGTTTCGTGTGTCCTATTATCGGGACAGGATCAATCTGGAAGTGTTTCATGTCTTAGCCGATGGTATGGGTGGGATGAGTTTCTTGCGGGAGTTGACCTATCGCTATCTGCGGCTGGCACATCCGGAATTGGCGGAGAATGCTTTGAAAGGATTGTCGGATGAGACTTCGTTAAATACGGAGGATAGTTATCTGAAAAATTATCGGCAGAGCCATGACAAGGGATATAAGACAGCCCGTGCGGTGGAAGTGCGGGGAGAAAAATTGCCGGGGGGTGCCATGGGAGTGTTGCATGCGTACCTGCCACTGACACAGATCAAGCAGTTATGTAAAGAGCGGCAGATCAGCATCAACGAATATCTGACTTCCCTATTGATATACAGTATCTACCGGGAATATTTACATGAAAACACATCAAAGCGACCGATTGCAGTGGCTGTGCCGGTGAATTTGAGACCCTATTTTGACTCTATGACGACACGCAATTTCTTTGTGATGGTCAGTGCTGTTTTTCAGCCGGACCGGGCAGAGCCTTATACCTATCAGGAGGTGCAAGATATTGTAGTGAAAAGTCTGCGGGAACAGATCAACAAGGAACATTTAGAAGCACTTTTTTCCTATAATGTTTCCAACCAGAAAAATATCTTTCTGCGCTCTGTACCAATCTTTATAAAGATCATGGCAATGCGGTTTGTCTATCAGTCCTCAGCACGGGCAAATACCACGACTCTGTCCAACATTGGCAGTTTCTCGCTGGCTTCGGAGTATCAGCCTTATGTGAAACGGTTTCATGGTATGATTGCCATGTCAACCGGACAGAATCTCAAAGGGTTAGTCTGTTCCTATGGGGACGAGCTGGTATTAAATTTTACATCGACATTACAGGATGTTTCCATACAGCGGCGGGTATTTCGCCAGTTAGCCCAGGATGGAATCAGAGTTACAGTGGAAAGCAATGGTGTATATTATGAGTAAATGTAAGAAATGTGGAGTGTTTATTGGAGATCAGAGCAAGGTATGCCCTCTCTGTCATATGGTACTGACGGCAGAGGAAGGAGACAATCCGTCCAAAAGATATCCGAATATTACGAAGAAAAGAAAAATGTGGACCAGAATATGGAAATTGACCACCTTTATCCTGTTATTGGTACAGATTATTTTGATAGCACTCAATGCCATATTTTATCATGGGATACGTTGGTCGCTGACGAGTGGGGTAGTGATTTTATATTTGTTGGTGTCATTGTATCAGTTGATATTACATCCGGATAGTCCGGTGCGCAAGTTGTTCTGGCAGACGGTATGGGTGTGCCTGCTGTTGGTGGGAATTGACGTAGCACTGGGATTTCGGGGTTGGTCTTTGGTGATCGGTATGCCCTGTGTGATATTAAGCCTGGATGCCATCGTATTGGTCTGCATGATTATCCAGTTCCGCTATTGGCAAAATTATCTGTTATTGCAAATGTTTGCCCTGTTAATCAGCATCTTTTGTGTGGGTCTTTGGTATTTGCAACGCAATCCTTATGGGGTATTGGCTTGGGTTACGTTGGGAGTGACTGGGTTTTTCTTTGCCTTTTGTGTGTGCTTTGGGAGTACCAAGGCGAAAAATGAATTGCAGAGAAGATTTTATATCTGATTTCCGGCTGTCATACAATATACTGGTTTGGATAAGAGGGAGGTGCGCATTCGATGAAGAAAGTGATTAGTGTCAGAGCTAAGTTTATCAAAGCCTGTATCCACGCTATGGCATCCAATCATCTCATTGGACCGGAGATTCAGACAGGGAGATTGCAGAGACGTCTGGTGGAGCCGGAATGGAAATGTCCGGAGGGATATCGTATGTCGGATATCAATATGCGTCATTTTCGGATGGAATGGTTGTCTCCAGAGCAAGAGGAAGGGACGCAGGTGGTTCTGCAGCTGCATGGTGGCGGTTATGTGAACCGGCTGCGGAATATATACCGTGACTTTGCGGTGAAATATAGCGGTATGGCAGGGGGGATGTCCGTCTTGAGTGTGGATTACCGTGTGGCACCGGAACATCCCTATCCGGCAGCACTGCTGGATGCCATCGAAGCGTATCAGTGGCTGTTGGAGTTGGGATATGATGGGGAGCAGATTATTGTGGTGGGAGATTCGGCAGGAGGTGGTTTGACTCTGGCGTTATCTATGTGGCTGCGGGATCAGGATATGACACTTCCCGGGAAACTTGTACTGATGTCACCTTGGACGGATCTCACCGCCTCTGGTGTATCCTATGAGGAAAATTATGAGCGGGACCCGATGTTTGGTGGTACCAGAGACAGTATGATATATCAGGGGGTATATCCGGGGGAGCATGATCCGATGGATCCATATATTTCTCCGTTATTTGGGAATTTTCGTGGATTGCCGCCTATGTTGTTTCAGGCTGGCAGTATCGAGATGCTCCGCAGTGATGCGGAGATGGCAGCAGGCAAAGCGAGACAGGCAGGATGCCTGGTCTCGCTTACCATTTATCCGGAGATGTTTCATGTTTTTCAGATGGGATTAGATCATTTTCCGGAGTCGCAGGCTGCCTGGGAAGAAGTGAGGCAATTCATTGAGACGTAATTATTGCAATTCTGCAATACGGCTGACGCCCACATAGATCTGACTGATCTTATACCAGGTAGGATAATCGACGATTCCATTTGCCGGTAAATTAAATACAGACTGGAAGACCCGGACGGCTTCGGCGGTATTTGGACCAAAGATGCCGTCCTCAGCAATTTTGGGGATCAGAGGATATGCGCCGGAGATGACATTTAACTGATTCTGCATCTGACGGACTTTCTGTCCCTGACTGCCGATGGTGAGATTGGTGCCGGGCCAGGAGGCAGGAACACCGGAAATTTCTTCCGAACTGCTGATATAGAGAGAATTTCCATAAAAGGAACGCAGGATCTCAATGGCAGAGTAGCCCCGGTCTCCCAGCGTTTTTGATTCCCATTGACGCATCCAGTCAGGACAGGAAACCCGTTGACCATCGCAATACTGGGTAAAAAGTGGTTGCGTGATATTAGGTCTGGTCAGATAATTGGAAAATATATTATCTACAACCTGGGATATGGATTCATAGATATTACGTCCGGGTATCCATTTCTGATCATAGGCGGTAGAGGATGTAATGGTAAAATCATAATTTTTATTGCGATACCATTCCGTGTAAACACGGTTTAAAGTGATGGACTGGATCGCTAATACGTTGGCGATGATGGTCTCTGTGGGCCAGGTGGCATAGATTTCACTGGAAGCCACGTTTTTGATATAATCCCGGTAAGGCACATAGTAATTTTTGGCAGAATTATCCGAAGGCGGTCCATCGTGGACGATGATGTATTCCGGGATGACGACACGGCTTAATACGATTTCGCCGGTTTCTTCCACGGTCTTAAGTTCACTTTCCGGGATCTTTGGTGGATATTCCGCATATAGTGTATGTGCCGGAATCACAAACAATTCTTCGGTTAGATCGGTAGAGACCTCCTCTGGCAGCAGAGGAGTGTTTTGGAGTGCCGTTTCCCCGGACAGAATCTCGGCACCATTGATTTCCACGGATTCAAAATCGGGTGCACTGATACGGATGTTGTAGTCCGCATAGGGTTGTTCCGAGCCAGGTTCCATACTGTATTCCAGTGGCGGCGCAGGCAGCTCGATCAGATCTGTTTTTCCGTTTGCATCGGTCTCTGTTTCGATTAAGATTTCTTCCGGGTAGGTTTCTGTTGAGATCTGTACTTTCGCACCGGCAATGGGTCTGGCGTCACGCACAGACGTAATATTGGCTTGAAAATAACCAATGTCCGGTGTGTTTAGTGCAGTGTGATAGAGTGGATAGCCCATAAGCATCCTCCATAGAAGATTCGCTGTGGGAGGCTGCTTCCCACACTTGAATCCATCAAACAAAAAGATTTACCATAGTATATGTTAGAACCAGAAAAAATGTGAGAGGCAAATCTTGCGTTTCTGCATTTTGCATTAATTGGTGTGAAAAGTCCACATCACAAACTGTGATGTGGAAATATTGCATAAAATTGCACTCGGAAAACTTGTTTTCCGGATGCAATTTATATGCATATTGCGCATGCTGCCTATAGCAGCATAGCCTTTTCGCACAAAAAAATCATAAATTTAACATGCGAAAATTCAAGAGGGCAAATGTTTTGACGCTTTTTTTGCATTATGGTATACTATAAAATTAGATTATTATAGAGAGACAAGCGAAGAAGGATTAACACGTTATTCCGTGTGAAAAGGAGGAATCAATGGAAAAGATTAAGATTAAATATTTTACGGACAAGATTGATAAATTGACTTATATCGCTGGGAAATCAGATTGGATTGATCTGCGTGCATCGGAGGATGTCTGTCTGAAGCAGGGGGATTTTGCTTTGATCCCGCTGGGAGTGGCGATGGAACTGCCCGAAGGGTATGAAGCACATATCGTTCCGCGCAGCAGTACATATAAAAATTTCGGGGTGATACAGGCAAACCATTGTGGCATCGTGGATGGTTCGTATTGTGGAGACAATGATATGTGGCGTATGCCGGTGATTGCCATGCGGGATACCGAGATTCACGTCAATGACAGAATTTGTCAGTTTCGTATCATGAAAAACCAGCCAGAGATTCATTTTGATGAGGTAGAGCATCTGGCAGGAGCAGACAGAGGAGGCTTTGGTTCCACAGGAAAGGCATAGCAGGGAGGAACGCGCATGGAGAGAAAAGAGTTATTAAGTAAATTAGATCATACTTTGTTGAAGCAGGATGCCACATGGGAGCAGATCCGAAGACTGTGCCAGGAAGGCATGGAGTATCGTGTGGCATCGGTTTGTATTCCGCCTTGTTTCGTCAAAGAGGCAAAAGACTATGTAGGGGATCGGTTGCGGATATGTACCGTGATTGGTTTCCCCAATGGATATAACACCACTGCTGTGAAAGTGGCAGAAACACTGGATGCTGTGGCAAATGGGGCGGATGAGATCGATATGGTGATCAACATCAACTGGGTCAAAGATGACCGGTTGGAAGAAGTCTTGCGGGAGATCCGTGAGGTACGGCAGGCATGTCCTGACCAGGTGTTGAAAGTGATTATCGAAACCTGCCTGCTGACGGAAGAAGAAAAGATCAAGATGTGTGAGGTGGTTACAAAAGCAGGTGCTGATTATATTAAGACTTCCACCGGGTTCTCCACAGGCGGGGCTACCTTCGAGGATGTGGCATTGATGCAGAAGTATGTGGGAGATCAGGTGAGAGTAAAGGCAGCAGGTGGAATCTCCACTGTGGAGGATGCCCAGCGTTTTATTCGTCTGGGTGCCAGCCGTCTGGGAACCAGCCGCCTGATTCAGTTGTTAGAGCAGGAGTAATGTTTTTTTGACTTTCCCCATTTTTGCAAAGGATAACTCGTGGTTATCTGATATTTCCTGTATTTTGCTGTAATGTTTGCCCTGCATCTGTCAGCGTGAGATTGTCGAAGGGAAATTCGGCTGGCATTGCAGATCCTGCCAGCAACCTTACGCCTTGATGAAGGTCTATTGCTTTACCGTTTCGATCGTT
>JAUNIU010000002.1 GCA_030523265.1 Eubacteriales bacterium
CTTGTGTCCCGCCTCGGTAAATACCAATACACTGCGGTGTGCTTCCACTGCCGGAATGAGATTTTTATTTTTGCGCGTGATATCCAATATCTTAACATGCTCCAGATCCACCTCTGTGTTATCCGAAAAATACTGCAGCCATGCTAAAACATGAGAATTGTTAAACATAGGATGATCCATGATACAACCCCCTTCTCCGTATAAATATTTGACTCCGGTATCAGATTTCTCTGATACCTTCCTCATCTATTTATATTTTACCACAGTCTGCTGGAAATTTCATCCATAGATTTCTTAGCGTAACCCCCCGTGTAAGCCAGTGCATATCTATTCCGTCCACAGACCGCGTTTCCTCAATATATGCCTTTCGATCACAGAAAAGATACATTTATCAATCAGAATACCGATAATGACGATCACCAGCATAACCAACATAACCTGATTGATATCCGCCAGATCACGCCCGGTAATCAATGTCTGCCCCAATCCAATGGAAGTCGTCATGACTTCTCCTGCCATCAACGCTCTCCATGCAAAAGACCAGCCCTGTTTTAACCCCGCCACCAGTTCCGGCAGAGCTGCCGGAAATACCACTCTGGTATATAATTGTCGTTTGTTTGCTCCCATTGTCAAAGCGGCTTTGGTATAGATCGGCTGAATATTCTTAATGGCATTATCCACTGAGATCGCGATACTAAAAGCGGCTCCCATCACCACCACAAACAGGATCGCCTGTGTGGATAACCCAAACCACAATATCGAGAATGGAACCCAGCACACACTAGGCAAGGTCTGTATTCCCAGCACAATCGGCTTTAAATTCTTCTGCAAATACCGAAAATGATTTAATAATAATCCCAGGAGCAAACCAATCGCCACCGCGATCGCATAACCACTCACGCCACGCAGCAGAGAATTGACGGTAGCGGCACCCAGAGTGCCATCCTGCACCAATTCCACAAACCGCTCTGCTACCCCTGCCGGCGAAGGCACAGAATAAAACTTCCACACTGCCAGAACATCCACCCCAAGCCAATATACTCCCTGCCATAGAATCACGAGTAAAATCAGAAATATTATTATACTCATTTCACTTTCTCCTCTCCCCGCACTTCTTCCAGAATCCGGTGACGGTAATCTACAAATTCCGGTACATCATATACATGGCGCGGACGTTTCAGATCGATCGTAATAATATCTTTGATCCCTTGTATCTCCGGTGATAATACCACGACACGATCGGAAAGGTATACGGCCTCTTCTACACTATGGGTAATGAAAAAGATGGTCTGATGCGTTTCCATCCAGATGTTTTGCAATTCCTCACGCAGACGGTTGGATGTCTGTTTATCCAGAGCCGAAAACGGCTCATCCATCAATAAAAGCTTGGAATCCATGGTTAATGCCCGCGCCAGCGCTGTCCGCTGCCGCATACCACCGGAGATCTGGTGTATCGGATAATCCCGGTATTCCCAGAGATTTACCATTTTCAGATATTTCTCTGCTTTGTCTTTCTGTTCCTCCTTCGACACACCATTTAACTGCATTCCGAATTTCACATTGTCCATCACATTTAACCAGGGATACAGACCATGCTCCTGAAACATCACGGTCCGGTCTGCCCCCGGCCCTGTCACCGGCTCCCCGTTTAACAGGATCTCTCCACTTGAGGGAGTATCCAGACCTGCCACCAGATTGAGTAATGTACTTTTCCCGCAGCCGGATTGTCCCACGATGCTGACAAACTCACCGTCTTGTATCTCCAAATTAATATCTTTTAATGTAGGCATTTCTGCATTATCAAAATGCTTACAAAGATTTTTCATCACTAATGACATATTGTTCTCCCTCTTACTCGTTTACAAACAGTCCGCTTTCCGGTACCTCATCGATAAATTTCTGCTCCTTGCTGATCTGCGCAAATCCGTCGATGGATTCCTTATTGTACTCTGCACTAACCTCAATACGGTTAAAAGCTTCCTTGATAATCGTTTCACTCAATGATTTACCAGTAGCATCCTGCAGCTCCGTATTGATCACCTGCAATGCATTTTCTCTATCATCATTAATGGTCTGGGTAGCCTCTTCATGTGCCTTTAAGAATTTTTCCACAATGTCTGGATGCGCCTCGCGAAATTCCTTGCGCACTACCACCACTGCCACATCATATTTCCCTTCCAGATAAATCTGATCATAATCCAACAACATCTTTGCACCCTGCTCCAACAGAGTTGCCCCCCATGGCTCCGGAACCAATGCCGCATCCACGTCACCACGCTCTATCGTATTTGATACATCCGCATTTTCTACCGCACTCACAGTCACATCCCCACCCTCGGTGGTCGGTTTCAAACCATTCTCCTGCAAAAGCTGCAACAAGCATAAATGCTGTGTATTACCAATCTGCGGTATGGATACCTTTTTACCGGATAACTGAGAGATATCTGTGATATTGGAGTCCTTGCCAGTGATCAGGATCGCACCACCCTTGGTCACTCCAGATAAGATCTGCACATCTCCTTTGGATTTTGCATTCGCAGTAATGGCTGGCACCGGACCAATATATCCGATATCAATATCACCAGCAAATAATGCCTCAACCTCTGCCGGACCAGCATTAAATGCACTCCACTTCACAGCCACATCATCACCGAAACTCTTTTCCAATGTTCCGTTCGCTTTCAGATACAATGCCTGCGCATGGGTAACATTATTAAAATATCCGATATGCACCTGGGAATCCTCTTCTCCTTTGCTGGCTCCACAGCCCACCAATCCCACAGCTAATGCTGTCATCGTCAAAAGTGCAATTCCTTTTTTCCATAATCTCATAATATTTTCTTCCTCCATTCTGTAAGATCCCCTTGGGGATCAATTGATTGATTGATGTTAGTGTACCAAAATATTTATTTCCCATCCTTTAAAATTTTGCAATCGTTTTCATTTCATTTTATTTGCATTTGTGCTATAATAACGAAAGTGACGAAAATTAGCTTTCTAAACACGAAAGTAAAGAAAAAAAATTTTACTACATTCGAGGAAAAATCAGTTATACAGCAATCATTTTGTCGAAATCAGTAAAAGAAAACAAAGTCATTTTTGAAAACGTTTTCACGAACAAAAAAAAGAAATGAGGATCACTATGTCATTAAAAAAAATAGCAGAACTGGCGGGAACTTCCGTCTCCACTGTCTCACGCGTCTTAAATCAACCGGAGCACAAATGTCATGATCAGACTATGCGTGACCGGATATGGAAGATCGCGGCAGATTTGCAATATACCCCGAATACTATGGCAAGAAATCTCCGCAAAGGCGTGGACCCACAGGAAATACCATTTACCGTAGATGTATTTCTGACCCGTTTTCACTCCATTGAAAATGATGCATTTTTTATGGAATTATTTCAGATTATCAAGGAAGAATTATTGACAAATGGGTGCTTATTCGGAGAACTATTGACGAGTGTGGATATTTGGAATCTGGGAAAAGAAAGTACGGAGTCTAAGCATATACCATACCGTTCCAGCTCCAAGGTACTAGCAGAACGCCCGCAAAATTCCCAGGCATTTATCAATATCAAGCGCAATACCGGTCTGGTCATACTGGGAAAATGTCCCGATCATCTGATCCCGCTTTTACGAAAACGATATCCCTGTGTGGTAGGCATTGACCGCAATCCCACCGATTATCTCTATGATGAAATTTTTTGTGATGGTGCAGCTGCCACCGAACAGGCATTGGAATATCTGATTTCCCTTGGTCATAGAAATATTGCCTATATCGGAGATTGCAATTATGAATCCCGTTATGTCGGATATTACCAGACATTGTTAAACCATAAACTGCCTCTGAATTACGATAATATCTATCCTACAGACCAGACCAAACAAGAAGCGTATCATATGACCGAAAAAATCCTGGAAAAACCCAAACGCCCCACAGCGATCTTCTGCGCCAACGACACGACAGCTCTGGGCGTTTTAGAAAAATTGAACCAAACGAAACATTCCGACTACACGCCCTCGGTTATTTCCATTGACGATATCGAAGAAGCCAAACATTCTACACCGATGCTGACCACCATTTCCATTCCCAAACGGGAAATGGGACATCTGGCTTTGACCACCCTGTTGGACCGTTGGAAAGGGTATCATACAGAAAACATCCGTATTGAACTCCCCTGCCATCTGACGAAACGGGAAAGCTGCGATTATAACTATCAATCATAGCGTGCAAACTGACTTATAGATCCATATAGAATATTATTATCAGACTGGAGAAAATCATGCATAATTCACAGATCCGTTTCATCGGTTTAGATCTGGATGGAACTTTACTGACACCGGATAAGACAATATCCCCCCGGACCAGAACCGCCATTCAAAAATGCACCGAAAAGGGCATCCTCCTAGTGCCCATCACCGGAAGACCTGCACACGGACTTCCGTCATGTGTAAGAGAAATACCAGAATTTGGCTATGCGATCACATCCAACGGAGCCTTGACACAGGAACTGACCTCCGGTGTCACTCTAGCCAGCCACCAGATACCGCCAAAGACCACAGCAGAGATCATTAACTGCACCCGGCAATATGATGTAAGCTACGAAATCTTCCAAAACGGATATGGCTACACCACACAGTATACCTATGATCAACTGCTCCGAAAATACCAAGGTACTCCTCTGCTGTCCTACATTACGGATAGCAGAAGGCCATTGCCTGATTTAGATACATTGACCTCCCTCTGCCTGAAACCAGTGGAAGGGATCTCGATCCTTTGTAAACAGAGGTGCATCCGAAACCAGATACACCAAAAACTAATCATGTTACCGGACATTCAGATCGTGTACCCCAACCCCATGAATCTGGAAATCAATCACAGCATGGCAGACAAAGGACGTGCCATGCTGTCTCTGGCAGAACATTTAGGCATCCGCCCGGATGCCATACTCGCCATCGGCGACAGTGATAACGACCGCACCATGCTGGCACAGGCCGGCATTGGCATCGCCATGGGTAACGCCACTGCAAGACTGCGCTCCACGACCCATTATACCACCCAGGACAACGCACACGACGGAGTCGCCATCGTCCTGGAACATCTGTTGACTTAACGTTTCGGCTTATGAAACACTACCCCAAAGACCGCCAGCAACAACAAGACCGCAAACAGCATCCATCCCACCAACACCCTGGTGCCCATGCCGGCAAAGATATCATAATATCCCTTGAGATAGACCACCGTGATGATCAGTGGCAATAAATAGGTCATATATAACCGCAAGCCGCCAGGCAGTTTGCAACCGGCGCCTGCGTTGGCTTCTGTCCGAAAATTCTCCCAACCCCATCCGTTCTTTCTCACACAGAACAGAACGAAAATCATACTTCCCAATGGTAATAGATTATAAGATACCAAAAAATCCTCTAAATCCATGATCGTTGACCCCGCGCCCAAGGGCTGAAAAGCGGACAGCAGATTAAACCCAAACACCGCAGGTAATGATAATAATGTAACCAATATAATATTAAAAAACACAGCTTTCTTGCGTTCCCAATGTAAGAGATCCATATAAAACGACAGTATGTTTTCAAATACGGCAATAATGGTGGATAATGCTGCAAATGACATAAACACAAAGAAGCAGGTACCCCAGATGCGCCCACCCGACATATGGTTAAATACATTCGGTAAGGTAATAAACAGCAACGATGGTCCTTTATCCGGCTCTACTCCATAGGCGAAGCAGGCTGGTATAATGATAAATCCTGCCATCAACGCCACAAAGGTATCCAAGATTACCACACTTCTGGCTTCCCCGACTAACGTCCGCTCCCGATTCAGATAACTACCAAAGATCTCCATAGCACCGATACCGATACTTAACGTAAAAAACGCATGTGTCATCGCATCAAAGATCACCGTACCGATGCCGCGCTCCTGTATGGCGTCCAGATTTGGTATCAGATAGAATTTCACCCCTTGCATGGCATTGGGTAAAGTAATCGAATGGATTGCCAATATCACAATTAACACAATCAGAATACTCATCATCACCTTCGTGATCTTCTCGATACCATTTTGCAATCCCAGTACACAGATCCCAAAGGAGATCAGCACCGCCAGCACCATCCAGCCAGACATCGTGCCGGCAGACCCCAGCATATCCGAAAACGCCTGTTCCACCTGCACCGCTCCGACATTCGACAACTGACCGGACAACATACGATATACGTAGTAAAGCATCCAGCCTCCCACCATCGTATAAAACATCATCAATAAATAATTACCAAATATGGAAAACCATTTAAAATGATGCCAGCGGGTTCCCTCCGGCTCTAAGACCTCATACGCTTTTGCCGCGCCTTTCTTACTGCCACGTCCCACTGCAAATTCACAAATCAGGATCGGGAATCCCAAGATCACTAAAAACACCAGATAGATTAATATAAATGCCGCCCCACCATTCTGACCGCATATATATGGAAATTTCCAGACATTTCCCAATCCCACAGCACAACCAGCCGACACCAATATAAAGCCCAAACGGGACCCAAAATTTTCTCTCTCCTGCATAACATTCCTCATTGCTTCATTTTTCTCATGACTTGTACTCAAATACACTACCCTTCCATTTTCTGCAAAAATGCTTTGGTGCGTTCGCTGGAAGGATGATCAATCACATCTTTCGGACAACCCTCTTCTACGATCACACCGCCATCCATAAAGATCACCCGGTCCGCCACTTTTCTGGCAAATTCAATCTCATGGGTGACGATCAGCATGGTGATTTTCTCCTCTGCCAACTGACGCAGTACCTTCAAAATCTCGGCCGTAATCTCCGGATCCAGTGCGGAAGTCGGTTCATCAAAAAACAACATCTGCGGTTTCATTGCCAGAGCTCTGGCGATGGCAACACGCTGTTGCTGCCCGCCGGACAACTGACATGGATAATAATCTTCCTTATCCTCCAACCCCACTTTCTTGAGTAATTCCTTTGCTTCCTGTATCACTTCCTGCTTGTTGCGTTTCTGTACATGTATCGGTGCATCAATCACATTCTTAAGCACGGTATAATGAGGAAACAGATTAAAATTCTGAAATACCAGACCAAACATATTTTTACATTTTTGTAAACTGGCTTTTTTCGCATAAACGGCTTTGCCGTGATAATCTTTTGCTACAACATGCTGCCCATACATCAGGTCACCTGCATCCATCTTCTCCAACATGGTGGCACAGCGGAGCATCGTGGATTTCCCCGAACCGGATGGTCCCAGAACCGCAATTACTTCTCCCTCTTCCACGGTCATGGAGATATCAGACAACACCTGCAAATCTTCATAACTTTTTTTCATATGTTGAATGGTTAATACTGCCATACGTCTGTACCTCCTAACTGAAATATTGCATTTTCTTTTCCAACTGTTCCATCAAGATGGCTACTACAAAATTAAACACATAGTAAAATACACCAGCTACAAACAATGGCAGGATACTGGCATCTGCTGCCGCCACCTGTTTCGCCATGGTAAACATTTCCGTATAAGCCAGGGCAAATGCCAGCGAAGTATCTTTCACCAGAGTGATGACTTCATTGGTCACCGGAGGAATTACCCGTTTGACCATCTGCGGGAAGATAATCTTCCAGAATGTCTGTATCCTGGAATATCCCAATACATTGGCAGCTTCATATTGCCCCACCGGTATACTCTCGATACCGGAACGATAAATCTCCGCAAAATATGCCGCATAATTCAGGGAGAAACCAATGATCACGGCATAAAACCGATAACGGGAAGATAACGTCATGCCCAAGACATAATACGGTCCAAAGAACACCACCAATAACTGCAGCATCAACGGAGTTCCCCGCACAATCGATATGTAAATTCTGGCAATCCATTGCACCAGCCCGAATCTGGATTTGCGCAGCATACACACCAGCAATCCCAAAGGCATCGAAAACAGTAACGTCAACAGAAAGATCGCCAGAGACGCCAAAATGCCACCGGACAAACGCTTCATGATACTGATAACCTTCTCACCAAAGGTACTTTTCACAATCGAGGAGTCATCCTGACGGTATGCACTGTCGGTTCCTTCCTCCCCCAGGCATATACAATCACTCAAATCCCATTCCTCTGCGATACTGGCAAAGGTACCATCTGCCAGCATTTCATCCAGTGCCGCCTGTACCTGATCCCGCAGTTTGGTATTGCCTGCTTTAAATCCGATTCCATACTGCTCTGAGGATACCTGCTCCTCTAACATACGAAAGGCATCCCCTCGCTGTTCGATCTGATAACTTGCCACACCGATATCCATACAGATCGCATCCACAGAACCAGACTCCAGATTCATGAACGCACTATTATAATCCGATACTTGCTGTAAATCTGCAAAACTGGCACATAGCTCTTGATTTTCCGCAGTGGCATCCTCCCCGGTAAAGGCTTTCAAAGCGGACGAATCCGCCTGTACCACCACGACTTTTCCCGCTAAATCCTTTAGTTTCTTGATCTTGGCATCACTCTTGACAATAACCACCTGTGAATTGTCAATATATGCCTTTGACCAGGTGTATGCATTTTCCCGGCCATTGATCGTAAACCCATTCCAGATACAATCAATGGAGCCGGAGTTTAATTCCATATCTTTTGAATCCCAATCCACCGGTTGTTTCACCAGTGTCCAACCGTTCCGCTTACACACCTCTGCTGCCAGATCCAGGTCAAATCCCACATACTCTCCCTCTTCATTTTTGTATCCATAGGGAGGAAACTCTGCATCAAAACCTACCGTAAAGGTGGTGCCATCATCACTGGCGGCTGCCTCTGTCCTGTGTCCTTCTGCAAAAAGAGCACTGCCACACCCCACCAAGAGAGAACATAGCAATAACCACAAGAACAGATGCTTTTTGTAATTCTTTTTCTGCTTTTGCATATGTACGATTCCTTTCTTTCCCGCAAGGTGATAAACACCACCTTACAGATATAATCATGTATAATTCCCAGTATAACATAGGGATATGAAAAAGGGCAACATTCATATGCTGCCCCTGCCGTATCAACCTCCCAGTGTCACATCCTGTCTGGCATACCACTCCAGCGCATTCTGAAAATCATCTTCCTGATAATCCGGCCAGCAGTGATCAATTACATAAAAATCAGAATAGACACTTTGGATCGGAAGAAAGCCGGATAACCTTCGCATACCGCCCCATCGAATCACCAGATCGATTCTGGAGATATCCGAAGAATACGGACATCCATCCGACTGTATATGGGATAAGTCCCACTGCCAGCCATAATTCACCAGAAAATTCAACCGAATCCCACCGCCATTAATGGAGCGTCTTGTTGTATATGAACGAAGCTGCTCCGGGAAACACTTTGATTCGCGATTACCGATGACTAATAAATCCGCTCCTTCTTTGGTGATCATGTCCACAGCATCCACACAGGCTTTTTGAAACGCCTGAAACTGCGCAGACGGACGCTTGCAATTATCGACGGTAAAACCATAATACGTAATTTCTTCGATTCCCTGTTCTTTTGCCTGATGAAATAACTGCAATCCTGGCATTAAACCATACGCATAACCATCTTGTTTCTCCATGCCATGGTGTGTCGCCCAGCGCCGGTTGCCATCCGGAATGATCCCGATATGTTTTGGTCTTTTATGCATCTTGTCTTTCCTTTCCATGATTCTGATTTTATTCCAGAATAATGTCCCCCAAAATACATAGTTTTACTCCTTAGAAACGGAATTTTCTTCCTCTCATGATTGTACTAAGAACTGCACCGCACTCCAAACACCTATCTGACACCCTCTTCCCAAAAATAACTCCCGGAACTTATGCCCGGTGGCGCAAACGGAACTCTCGTTTCGTTTCTCACCACCAGGCACACAGCTCCAGGAGCTATACTGGTTTCAGAAATCATTTAGAAATCTTATATTAGTTGGTATGCCACTCCCAATCACGAATCTCCGGCAGATCCTGACCATACTCTGCAATATACTGCTTGTGCTCTACTAACTTGTCGTTCATCTGCTGAATCAGATAAGATCCCTTGTTGCCAAGCTGTGGCAGATGCATGATGGCATCCTTCACCAGATTGAAACGGTCGATCTCATTTTGCACACGCATATCAAATGGAGTGGTGATGGTACCTTCCTCCTGATACCCATGTACGGAGATATTAGTATTATGACGGCCATACGTCAACTCATGAATCAGCGTTGGATAACCATGGAATGCAAAGATAATTGGCTTATCCTTCGTAAACAATGCATCGTATTCACGATCCGACAGTCCATGCGGATGCTTGGTGTCAGACTCCAGTTTGAACAGGTCAACCACATTGATCACACGAATCTTTAAGTCTGGCATAGCGTCACGCAAAATCGTGGTAGCAGCCATAATCTCCAAAGTAGGTGTGTCACCACAGCCTGCCAATACCAAGTCCGGCTCTTCGTTCTGATCGTTACTTGCCCATTCCCATACACCGATACCCTGTGTACAATGCTTGACTGCCTGCTCCATCGTCAGCCATTGTGTGCTTGGATGCTTAGAAGCCACGATCGCATTGACATAATTCTTACTCTTGATACAGTGATCGAAGCAGGACAATAGACAGTTGGTATCTGGTGGCAGATACATACGTACCACATCTGCCTTCTTGTTGGCAATATGATCTAAGAAGCCCGGATCCTGATGGGTAAATCCATTATGATCCTGCTGCCATACATTGGAGGTCAGAATAAAGTTCAACGAAGCGATAGGCTGTCTCCAGGAAAGCTGATTGGTCACCTTTAACCACTTCGCATGCTGCGCTGCCATGGAATCCACGATACGGATAAATGCCTCATAGCTGGCAAAGAATCCGTGACGTCCTGTCAACAGATAGCCCTCCAGCCAGCCTTCACACATATGCTCAGACAGCATACCATCCATGATACGCCCATCCTGGGAAAGATTATCATCATCGCTATACATGGTAGCATTCCAAGGACGATTCTCTGTCTCAAATACATGGTACAGACGGTTTGACATAGACTCATCCGGTCCAAAGATACGGAAGTTCTTATTTTCTTTATTCAGATTAAAGATATCACGGATGTATCCACCTAACTCGATCATATCCTGTGCTTTGGTCTTGCCTGCCTCTACCTCGATACCGTATTCACGGAAATCCGGTAAACGCAGATCCTTCAACAGCAGACCACCATTTGCATGTGGATTCGCACCCATACGGGCATCTCCCTTTGGTGTCAATTCTGTGATCTCCGGCAAAACATGTCCATTCTCATCAAACAACTCCTCCGGCTTGTAGCTCATGAGCCAGTCTTTTAACTGATCCAGATGCTCTGGTGCCTCCATCGACATCGGAACCTGATGCGCACGGAAAGAACCTTCGATCCGGTTACCATCCACTACCTTTGGTCCGGTCCATCCCTTCGGTGTACGCAGGATAATCATCGGCCATGCCGGTCTGGTTGCATCCTTATTTTCACGGGCATTCTTCTGAATGTCCTTGATTTTCTCGATACAAAGATCCATAGTCTCTGCCATTAATTTATGCATGGCAATGTGATCCTCTGCATCGATACCGTCATTTGCCTCATCTTTTACCTCTACAAAATGTGGTTCCCAGCCACATCCCTTAAAGAAATTTTCGATCTCCTCATGGGACATACGGGAAAATACGGTAGGATTACTGATCTTATATCCATTCAGGTGAAGGATCGGGAATACCGCACCATCATTGATCGGATTTAAGAATTTATTAGACTGCCAAGAAGTAGCCAACGGTCCTGTCTCAGACTCACCATCACCCACCACTGGCACTGCGATCAGATCCGGATTATCAAACACCGCACCAAAAGCATGGGCGATGGAATATCCTAACTCACCCCCCTCATTGATAGACCCCGGAGTCTCTGGAGCACAATGGCTAGGTACACCACAAGGGAATGAGAACTGCTTGAACATCTTCTTCATACCCTCTTCATCCTGACTGATGTTAGGATAAACTTCACTATAGGTTCCCTCCAGATAGGTATTTGCGATCTGGAAGTTTCCGCCATGACCAGGACCAGACAGATAAATCATGTCCAAATCATAACGTTTGATGACACGGTTACAATGTGTCCAGATAAAATTCTGTCCAGGGACGGTTCCCCAGTGCCCTACGATCTTTTTCTTCACATGCTCCATCGTCAATGGCTCACGTAATAATGGATTGTCCAACAGATATAACTGTCCGGCAGACAGATAATTTGCCGCACGCCAATACTTTTCCATTTTCTCCAGCATCTCCTGACCGAGAGGCTGCTTCTCTAAGCAAGTAGTTTCGCTCATAATAACTGTTTCTCCTTTCGTGTAGATCCAAAATTAGCCAAGGGTTATTATAAAGGTAAATGTTGGGAAATTCAAGGTTTCTAATGGAATTTCCCGGTCACGGTGTAAACTCCCGGCTATGCGCCATGAAAAAATCATAATATGAACGGACATTGGATAGTTCTGTCCACTTACTGGTACACATCTTCTCCTGGTCCAAATCGTAGATCTTGGCATGTTCCATCGCCAACAAAAAGGGGGAATGTGTGGCTATGATAAACTGACAACCAAAGAATCTGGCAGAATCCTCTATAAATTTCACAAGTTCCTGCTGGCGTTTCGGAGAAAGACTATTCTCTGGCTCATCCAACAGATACAAACCGTTCTCCTGGATCTTATCTGTAAAATACAAATATGCAGTTTCTCCATTGGAATGCTCCCGCACATTATTATTCAACTGATTTTTGACATACTTGGACTTGGATAACCGTCTGGCTTGATTGACCTTGACCAGTTGGTC
This sequence comes from Eubacteriales bacterium, assembly GCA_030523265.1. Taxonomy (GTDB): domain Bacteria; phylum Bacillota; class Clostridia; order Lachnospirales; family Lachnospiraceae; genus Butyribacter. The sequence continues at coordinate 12,869 of JAUNIU010000002.1, forward strand.
ATAATCCTCTATGGAATGTAATTGAAAACCTGAGGTTCTATCCTGATAATATTCCTCAAATAGCTCACTTCTTTTGACATCGATCCCCTCATTGAGACCCCGGATATTCAACATAAAATCAAACACATCATCACTGGTAATGATCCGGCTTCCCTCCGGCAGACTGCGGATCAACACATGTTCACACATCTTCACATAATCTGCAAAAAAGTTCGTCTTATTGTATAACGCGTCTCTCTGCAGTTTCAGACATTCCGCAATCACATTCAATGCCGTCGTCTTACCGGAACCATTTCCGCCATATAATATCGTGACGGATTCATCCAAGTTCAGGGTATGGACCTGATGCTTCGGTAATACCTGAAAGGGATAATAGGTGGAATAGCAGGTTTCCCGGATCCCATGCAAAAAATTCTCTTCCATGTCGATGGAAGGAAAAATAAACTGTGATAGATAAATCATCTGTCATTCATCCCCTAATCGTAATATTCCAGTAACTTCTTTAAGTCCGCGATATCTTCCATGATCTGTTTGCCATTATCCGAATCCCGGACCATCACCCGCGCCTGCTCGGTTTCCACCAGCCGGGAGTCTGATTCAATATCTTTATTCTCCCGCAATGCCTGATACACACTTTCAAAAGGCTGATGTGCCTTGATGCGCAGTCCATGGGAATTATAAATCAAGGTATATCCTGCGATCCCTGTGGTCTTGTGATAATCTTTACAAAAACCTCCATCGATCACCAACAGTTTCCCATTCGCCCGAATCGGCTGTTCCCCCTCACTGGTTTTCACAGGGGTATGCCCGTTAATAATATGCGACATTTCCGAAAACAAACCAAATTCCCGTAAAATCATATGACAAATCTTCTCTTCGTGATAATATCTGTAATATGGATTGGACTCCTCCACCCATGCCGCCTTATCATCCAGAAATGTTCTCTCAAAGGTTTTGATATTTCTGCCACACAGCGGCGACTGTCTCCCGGACCACAGATACCACATAAAATCCTGGGCATCCGCATCCTGCTGGTGAATATATGCCCGTCTCGCCACTTTATCCGCATAATCCAGATAAGATTTTCCCTGATAAATTTCTCCTTCCATCTCCACACCCTCGAAATTACCAGTCTCATCCATGGGAATACAGCCGTGATATAACAGATTCCCATTAAATATACGGTACATACTTCCCTTCTCGTACAGAAATCGAATGTGCTTCTGTAAGCGGACACTGTTGAGGAATGCCGCCCGCAGTTCCTCCATCACCGTCTGTTCCCCCGCCGAGAGTTGATAAACATCCTGCGCATCCAGCGTAGGAAAATCCAAATCATTCATGGCATACGACTGCTCCTCTACCAGCACCGTTCCTGCCTCAAAATCAATCCGATGCAGCAACATTCTGTCATCCATATGATACTCTGGATGCCGTCTTATGATTTGCCCCTCCAGTTTGAATAAAATCACGGAGACTGCTTTTAAAGCAGCCTCCATGGGATCTTCCTGCTGATACGTATTCGCGCCAAACAATGTCAGAGAACGCAGGCTGATTCCATAACCGCTTTCCAAAATATCGGTATTGTGATATTTCAGATTATTGCGGATCACATTGGCGATACAAGCCATACTGCCAGATGCAGCCCCCATCCATAGGATATCGTGATTCCCCCACTCGATATCCAGTGAATGATGTCGCTGAAGCAAATCCAGTATCTTATCCGCATACGGTCCTCTGTCAAAAATATCCCCTACAATATGCAAATGGTCCACTGCCAATTGTTTAATCAGCGCGGATAATGCGATAATAAATTCGTCCGCATTGTGTATATCCAGTATCGTATCAATGATTTTGCGGTGATACAGTACCTGATTATCGTCCTCATCTTTCTGCACATGGAGAAGCTCATCAATGATATATGCAAAATCCTCCGGCATCGCCTTTCGCACCTTCGATCTGGTATATTTTGAGGACAATAATTTTGCGATCTCGATTAATTGGTTCAGTGTCATCCGGTACCAATCCTCCGACAAGGTACCCGCTTCCTGCAACATATCCAGCCTTTCTCTTGGATAATAAATCAAAGTACAGATTTCCTGCTGCTCCAAATCCGTCAAAGAGTCGTGGAATAATAGACTTACTTTTTCCCGGATCACACCGGAACAATTATTGAGAATATGATAAAATGCCTCATATTCTCCATGCAAATCACTCATGAAATGCTCGGTTCCCTTGGGCAGATTCAAAATCGCATTCAGATTAATAATCTCTCTACAAACAGCCTGTTTGGAAGGATATTTCTCCGCCAATAATTTTAAGTATTTCTTATCCTGCAAATCCATAATCCCCTCACCTTTCCTCTCATTTCCAAAAAAGCATATTGCATACCGACCGCTTATTTCGTCTTTCCCTTATTCCCTTTTAACTTTGCTTTCTTCTTGGTACTGCCATTCCAGATGCCATGATGGGTACATTTTTTGATGGTATTGTTTGTAATCCAATAGACTACACCGCCAGTCACAATGGATACCCCATTCTTTTTGATGCCTTTGATCTTGTTTTTGTGAATGGCAGATACGGTTCCTTTCCGGGATACGCTGACACCATTCTGTTTACAATTCGTAATTACATTATTGATGATGCCTTTGGAACGCTTTTTTCCCACACCCACCGTTCCTCCGGTAATGGAAATACCGTGTTTCTTCACATTGTTAATGGTATTATCACTCAGAAGCTTGATCTTTCCTTTATCTAACGTGATGCCATCATGCTTCACCTTCGTAATAGTATTGCCCGTCATAGAAGTAATGGTCACACCACCCGTGACAGAGATGCCATGTTTCTTGATATCATTGATGGTGTTATTGCTGACGGTCTTAATCTTTCCTTTGCCGATGGATATCCCATTTTGCTTCGACTTGGTGACTGTATTCCCAGTCAGGGAAGTCAGCGAACCACCACCGATGGATATACCATGTTTCGCTGTATTGGTAATGGTATTGCCGGAAATCGTTTTCGCAGTTCCTGCATCCATCATGATGCCATTCTGAGTGCTGTTTGACACAACATTCCCGGAGACTGTCACATTATCTGCCTGTGTAATATGAATACCAAACCGGTATGGCCCCGTCACTTTGTTATTGACGATCTGGACATTATTCATACCACCACAGGTAATGGCTGTCTTGCAGTATTTCCACTGTGAGGAACAGGTGATGGTATTATTGGAAATCGTAATATCCTGATTGTGATACTTCCCATTGCTGGTATAATGATGCTGCCCTACTCCACACGGCATATCGATAATGGTGTTTCCCGTCACCGTAACCTGCTGGCAGGAAGTTCCATCCACCACCGAACCATTCGCCCACAACGCATCCAAATCTTTTTTATTCTTAGGATTGTTGGTCCAGGCTGTCTCTAACTGTATCGCTTCTCTGGCAAACAAAAAATTCTTTTCTTTACCCTTGCGATAGCGGAATCCCGTCAGAGTACATCCACTGATGCTTCCGTTCTTTATCCCGACAAACTCGATCAGATGGCAGTCATACACGTTTTTGATGGTACAATTCTTCACAACGATATTGGTGGCGTGGTCAAACCGGATCACATCGGTAGCTTCTTTTGCTTTCGCAATATTTCCGCCATCCCAGGTACCACCCTCGATCGTGATATTCTGGGACATCTTGTATCCCCCCACCGCATCCATTCTGCCATTTTGATCTACATTATGCAGGATCATGCGGTCAAGCATGCTGTCCATTCGGTGGATCGTTGCATCTTTATCCAGAATAATGTGTGTATTGGAATATACACGCATGGATTTATCCAGATAATAATCCCCGGCCGGAAAATAAATCGTGATCTGTTTGCTGGCTCCCTTTGCAAATGTCAGAATATTCTGAATCGCCTGCGCATCCGATTTTTTATCCTTGGCGTTGACACCATATTGTGGATCTGTCACCACATAATCATAGGCGGTTTCTTCCGCAGACACCTGTCTCGCTCCCAGAAACAGAATCATTCCCATCAGGCAGACGGCACTCACCCGAACCATTCCTGTCACCGCGGACACAATCCCGCCTTTTCTCTGTCGTAATACGTTTTTTCGTTGCAACATACTCCATCCTCTCTTTCCTTATACTCCTGATACGCCTGACACCCACAGACACCGACCCGGCTTCCCTGCCGGCCACCATCCATTCAGATATCAACAATCATTATCAGTATAACATAGCAGCACAGGCATTTCCAGAGAAATCACTGTTGTTTATATAAGCTGGTACACGACTGCAAATACCACAATAGCGACAAATAAAAGAATACATATCCAACGTCCCACCTTCCGAAGTTTCCCAGCCAGACCAGCATGCCTCTTAGCCAGAAAATACAACGGCAGTTCCCATGCGGAATAGATCAAAACCGTTACCAGCGGGAAAGAAAAGCCCGTCAGGAAAGGCCGGATGCCAGCCTCCCTGTTCAACACCATTTCTACGATTCCCAGAAAAACGCATAACCCCAGCACACGTAACACTGCTTCCCGCAAATTGTATAATAAATTACCTTCTTCATCCGCCAAATCAAAATATTTCCAGACCAGTTTTTTCTCAACCTGAACCACATCGCCCGTAATATTCAGGAAACGGTTTCCTTTCGTTTCTTCCTGATGAATCTGCGCCCAGTAAAATTCAGTGTCAAACGCGGCCAGTTCCTCCTGATGTTCCTGAATCCGTTTACAGAGCCGTATCGCCCCGCGAAGCTCCTCTATCTCCTGCTGCAGCTGTATCACATTCCTCCCGGCTGCCCCGGCCAGAGACTGCGTACCTTCAAATACATTTGCAATATCTGACACGCTCATCCCCAGTTTCCGCATAATAATAATCTGTTTCAATGTCTCAACATCCGTCTCACTGTACTCCCGGTATCCGTTCCCCCCGCGCTGTGGTGCAATTAGTTTTTCCTTTTCATAATACCGGATCGTGGCCCGGGGTACTCCGATCTCTAATTCTACCTCTTTAATCGTCATCATACTTCTCCCTTCATTGTATTAAACTCCTGAAATCCCCCATATCATAAGCTGTAAAGCTGGTTTACAGTCAATACTTTTCTTTAACAAAATAAAAACGCAGTGAAAAATTGCATCGCATTTCTGTCATTTTCACTACGTTTTCATTTTTTCTTATTTTAGTATAACAATTTCGGATAAAGCGGACAAGTGTTCTCATTTCATTATCACTCATAAATAATTCCAGTAATCATTTATGAGTGACACTTCCTTTGTTTTCACTAATTTACATATAATTTTGCCGCTTCTGTGAATTGAACATATTTTTCTTCTACAGCCGGAATCCATACCTCACTGACAGAAAGACGGTTTTTACGATATTTCTCTTTCATATCATCCAAGTGCCACATCCAGAGCCAGCATAAGCGTAAATCCTATCGTGAAAAAAATAGTTCCCAGATTCGAATGTTTCCCCTGAGACATTTCCGGAATCAATTCCTCTACCACCACATAATTCATAGCGCCCGCCGCAAATCCCAAAAGATACGGCAGGGCAGGCACAATAAGTCCTGCTGCCCAAACGGTCAGGAGTGCCGCCAACGGTTCTACGACACCAGATAGTACGCCCCACAAAAAGGCCTCTCTCTTTTTCATCCCTTCTGCCCACAGCGGCATCGAGATAATTGCCCCCTCTGGAAAATTCTGTATGGCAATACCGATGGCAAGAGTCAAAGCGCCTGCCATGGTAATCGTCTCGTTTCCAGCTCTCCAGCCTGCATATACTACGCCAACCGCCATTCCCTCCGGAATATTGTGAATTGCCACCGCCAGTACCAGCATTGTGGTTTTCTTTATGGCAACTTTAGGTCCCTCCGGCTCGTCACTGCCCTGATGCAAATGCGGGATCGTCCGGTCCAAAAATAACAGAAACAGTATCCCCAACCAGAATCCGATCACTGCCGGCATAAATGCCAGATGCCCCAGATGAACCGCCTGATCCATCGAAGGAATCAACAAACTCCACACGGAAGCTGCCACCATGACGCCCGCCGCAAACCCCACCAGCGCACGCTGCACCATCGCATTCAGTTTATTCTTGAGAAACAATACACAGCCAGATCCTAATACCGTTCCCAAAAACGGGATCATAATACCCTGAATCACTTTGTCCATTCGTTCCATCTCCTTTATAGTAAAAAATAGGGTGTCAAACCGTCCACCTAACAGGACATTTGACACCCTGATTCTACTATAAGATGACATCCAGGTCAAAAAGCACGAAATTCAACAACCTTCCTGCGCCTCCTGATAATACCGGGCCTGGGTATGCCACAGTGTGTAATACAATCCATTTTTTTCCTGTACTAATTCTTCATGACTTCCTCTCTGCACCGCCTTTCCTCCATCAATTACCAAAATATCATTACAGAACTGACAACTGGATAAGCGGTGCGAAATATAAACCGCCGTCTTAGAGCCCACTAATTCGTCAAACTTAGAATAAATTTCATATTCTGCCAACGGATCCAATGCTGCCGTAGGTTCATCCAGGATAACAAAAGGGGTGTCATGATACAATGCTCTGGCGATGGCTACCTTTTGTGCCTCCCCCCCCGATATATCCACTCCGTTTTTATCAAAATCCGTATAGAGCGGCGTCTCTAACCCCTGTGGCATCTTCTCCAATAAATCCCCCAGACCCACACGTTTCAGGACCGCTCTCACATTTTCTTCCTCATATTCTGAGGAGACTGCTATCGTCTCTCCCAAAGGCAGTGCCGGAATCTTGAAATCCTGAAAAACCACGCTAAACAAAGACAAATATTCCTTATAATCAAATTTCCGAATATCAATACCATTTAACCGGATCTCTCCCTCTGTGGGATCATACAGCCTGCAAAGCAGCTTGATAAATGTCGTCTTACCGGAACCATTCTTTCCCACCACTGCCAAACGCTCCCCAATGCGAAACTTTATGGAAAAGTCTTTTAATACATCCTGATCGGAACCGGGATAGCGAAATGATACATGATTAAACTCTATCATAAACTGATCGTCATCTCTTTTCTCCACAGGTATCGTCCCCTGATATTTCTGATTGGGAATATCCAGGAAATCAAAATACATTTTCACATACTTTGTATTTTCCACTAATTCAACCCATTGGCTGTTCCACATACGGAAATGCCATAAAAAATTTGTGATACATCCCGCATACATACACACACTGCCTATGGTGACTGCTTTTTTCAACACCATGATTCCCAATAATAAATAGATCAGCCCGGAAATGCTCACTTCGATGGCCTCCACCCATTGACTGCGGTCTTGATCTACTTTGGAAATCCGATTTATGTTTTCATGGATCTTTTGGTACAAATTACTTGTTCTGCCACAAAGCAATTTCTGCTGATGAAACATACGCACGGTCTTGCCACATTCCTCTTTGCCGATATATTCATTCAGATAAAAATTATACTGGCGAAATTTCGGCAGATTTTCCTCATTGTATTGATAGATTTTCTCCTGCGCCATCTGATTCTTTTTCATACTGATGAATAATAAAATTGCAAACATCAGTATAAATCCACCAATAAAACTCAGTATTTTCCATGGTTCCCCCGAAAAGGCAATATTGCAGCGGCTGATCAAATGAATCATATAACCAAATGCCACCAGCATCTGCAACGCCCTCTCGATGACAGGTGTAGCATACCAAAACAAAATCGTAAGGCCACCACCGTTATTCCTCGCCATCGCATCAATGTCCCGGCGTTTGTTTTGGATCGTTTCTGACTCCATATACTCATAATCCATGGACATTAATTTTTGATCCAGATATGCATTGGCTTCTTCCCATACATTGGAACCGCCATAAAAATAATACATCTGCATCGACTTAAACAGTAAATTAACCACGATCTGCCCCACGACCAATAGCAGCATATCCGTGAGCAGCACATCCCTGGATGCATGCATGACAATATCGTCCACAAACCTTGCCAAAAAGAAATATGACCAGTAGGAATATATCACATCTATCACCACATATAGAACCGTCAGAAACATATTCCATGGTATCAAAGAATAGATCAGCCTGATCCCACGCAGATTAACCTTTATCATCTCTTGCCAAGACATTTTCTTTTCATCCATATTCTCCTCCATTCTAAAGCATTTTCACTACCGCCGATGTTCTTAGACCATGTACCTATAATGCATCGCCGGAGACAAATATCTTCGCACGCTTCTACGCCTCCGCATGATAATATTTGCTCTGCAATGCAAACATATGCGCATACAGTCCCTCTGCGCGCAGCAATTCCTCATGCGTACCTTCTTCCGCAATATTTCCTCCATCCAGCAGTAAGATCCGGTCACAAAACCGGGTACTGGACAGGCGATGCGATACAAAGAAAGAGGTTTTCCCTTCTGTAAATTGTGCGTATCTTTGGTAGATATCATTTTCTGCCAAGGCATCTAATGCCGCTGTAGGTTCATCCAGGATCAGCACGCCTGCATCCCGGTATAACGCCCTTGCCAATATCAGTTTTTGTCTCTGTCCACCCGAAAAATCCGTTGCCTCTTCATTCAAAGATTTCTCCATCATGGTATTCAGCTTTTCCGGCAATCCGTCTACCACTTCTTTCATCCCCGCTCTCTCCAGACAATCCCATACCCTGTCCTCATCCCCGTCCTGACTCATGGTGATATTGTCCCAGATGGAGACAGGCAGAAAGTGTACCTCCTGAAATGCACAGGCAAACCATGCATACCTCTCCTCTGCCTCCATTTGCTCCATATCCTGTCCATTCAGCAATATCCTGCCGGATGTGGGGTGCAAAAGCCCACAAATTAACTTCATCAGTGTAGTTTTTCCGGCACCGTTTACCCCCACTACCGCAACTCTCTCTCCGGCATGAATCGTCAAATTCAGATCATCCAATACCTTTTCCTGCATATCCGGGTAAACAAAGCTGACATGCTGCAATTCGATCCTGGGCGACTCCTTTTCCACCGCAATCTCTATCTGTCCGGTATCTTCGCCATAAGACATATATCTCTGGAAGCGGTTAAATTCTGTACTAATCTTGGACAACCGGATCACACCACTGGAGATACTATAATCCAACATCTGGTAAAGCGCCGGACCAATGCCCGTATAAAATACCACATCCGAAGCCGTCAGGTTCCCGTTCCAAAATTGATATAGAATACACAGAAAAAAACAGCCATAATAGGTTCCATAGGATATAATACCCAGCACATCACCCTTCCAACGGTTTTTCATCTCTCTTCCCTTGTAAAATAACCTTTTCCTGCGGTACTGTTTGGATAAGCCGACCAGCCACTCATCCATCCCGTATAAGCGGATATCTTTTGCCATACTAAAATCTTCTGTTTTGCGGGTAATATAATCCAATTTCTGCCAGGCATCCGCCCCCTGTTCTGCCATATCGACTTCGTTTTTGCGAACCGTTTTCATATTATAAACAGTAAGCAACGGCACCACAGGCAAAAGCAACAACAGCCATGGAGATAACCGGCACAGATAAAAGGCATAGAGCAGGACATTGCCGACAGCAGCCAGGAACGAAAGTAATTCCGGCATAAAATTCATCAGCTTTGCCCTCTCCTGCGCCTCTCCTATACTTCCCCCGAATAAACTTTCCTTGGTCATATTCCGAATGGACAGAAATTGCTTGTCTTCCAAATATTTATAATCCACATATAGCAGCTTCTTCGTAAAATCATTTTGCATGTTCTGCACCAATATACGATTGCCGTACTCTACCTTTGCCTGCATCCTGACCCGCAGAATGGTACACACCATGAGACACAGTACCAACAGAAATATACTAATCACCAAATAAGAGATTTCCTGTTGTTCTTCCAACTCCTGCACCACCATCTTAGGCAGAAACACCTGAAGATAATTCGCCAGGATATAGGCAGGGAAGAAAATGATCCCAAGCAGATACAATTTTTTATTCTCCCGCCAGATATACGACAAATACCCCAAAAATCCCTTTTTGATACTCCATTGATCCTTCATACAGCCTGCCACCTCCTTGCTATGTATCATCTCTATCATATATGAAATCAAACGCTTCTGATCGGTTTTTGCACAAACGGTATGTTACCGCGCACAAGCGGTCATACGTAGATGACAAAAAATATTCCTTATCACATAAAATACCCTCAAGTAGTTTTGTAATATAATGTCTACTTGAGGGTATCGTACCGGGATGGTTTTTCTCTATCTTTTTCGTCTCTTGATCCTTTTCCCTTGTTCTCATGGTTTCAACTGCTTCCACTCCTCCTCTTTGAAACCAGTCAAAACCAAGTCGTCCTGAATAATCAAAGGACGTTTCACTAACATTCCATCTGTCGCCAAAAGTTCCAACTGTTGATCTTCCGTCATGTCTGGCAGTTTGTCCTTCAGATGCATTTCTTTGTATAGCATTCCACTGGTATTAAAAAAACGCTTTAACGGAAGCTCGCTTTTGTGATACCACTGGGTCAGTTCCTCTTTCGTAGGATTGTCTTCTTTTATATGACGCTCCTCATAAGAAATTCCCTGCTCATCCAGCCATTTTAATGCCTTTTTACACGTTGTACATTTGGGATACTGTAATACTATTGTTTTCATCATAAAACCTCCTCAAAATGATTACTAATCTCAGACTACAAAACCTGCACGACATACCACTCTTTGCCTACTTTAATCACCGCAAAGGTTTTTTCTATCTCCGCTCCACCATTGCTGCCCTCCACTTTGACGTCCGCTTTTAAATTATAACCTTTTTCTATATCCATATCTGCAATTTTGCTCAGTGATTCCTGATACTCTTTCCTTTCACTGTCACTGAATTTTTTTACATCCTTGTATCCTTCCACAGTATATTGAATGCCACTGCCATATTTTTCCTCCTCCATCTGCAGAGTAACCCGCAATGCATTTTGCAATATTTCCTCATACGCTTTATCATCTTTGCATAGTAATTTTTTCTTCATGCCCTCATGATATTCTTTCGGAAACAGGGCTTCTCTATACATGGCAACATCCTGTTCCGCGATCGAATCCAGATACCGTTCTATTACTTTTTCATAAGGTTTTTGATAAAATAGCACAAATAAAACCACGGCTAATATTACCAGAAGTACGATGATCAAGATCCGAACCGGCGTGAATATCTTCCCGCCAAAACGTCTTTTTCCTCCTATTCCTGTGCTATCCACATCTGCACCACAGTCTGGACAAAACTGCATCGTACCATACAATTCTTTCCCACAATTTTTACAATTCATTTCTCTCTCCTATCGTATTCATAAACTATCGTATACCTAATGCGGAGCCGAACCGCTTCGGAAGCTTTCTATAACATGGTACCACATCCTGATCATAAACACCAGAAAATTCCAGATAATGAATCGTTTGATCGAACCAAACCACGAAAACCCCGGATGTCATACTCCAGGGTTTTCGCTCTTATACTATTTCCTTGTGAAACACACCAGACATTTGGTCAGATCAGAAGACCGCATCTATTTCTTTACGACCGGTACCCAAATCTCACTGTGATAATCCGGCGCTGTCATGTCCCCCGCCGGATATACCTCAATATCCATCTCATACGTTGGCTGATATTCCGATGCCGGAAAAAATTCCGCACAAATGTTATGCCAGAGTTGCTGGATTGCTTCTGGCATGGCACCACGTACCTCAAATACAGCCCAGGTCCTTGCCGGGATCTCATTCACCCGGTATCCCTCCGGCACCTCCGCATTGCCGTCATATTCTGCACCGATGCCATAGTCAAATGTTTTCTCATCGGTCAAATCTCCTCCATAACAAATCCCGAAGATATAGTTTCTGGCAGAGGTAATGCTAAGCAGCTTTGCCACCGTCCCATCCCGGTGTGCCCTGCCCCAGAACTCTGGAATGGTATTCAGTTGTTGGGAATCCGAAATACTATGCTTTTCCACTTTCTCGATCACCTGAAACGCTGGCTTTTCCATGATTTTGTAGTCCATTAAATGACCTCCTTTTAATATAATCTGTACCGAGAGGGGAGAATATGATTTTAGCTTACTTCCATCCCGTTTCGCTTCCGAAGGAGTAATACCATGGAATTTAACAAATGCTCTTGTAAAGCTTTCCGGACTTTCATAACCATACTTTAATGCCACATCCACCACTTTTCTATTCGCCTTGGAAAGCTCGCTGCCGGCAAGTGTCAGCCTTCTGTTGCGAATATATTCTCCCAGAGATATTCCACATAATATGCCAAAAATTCTCTGAAAATAGTAATTGGAACAAGCCGCCTGCGAAGCAATATCTGCATAGTCTAACTCTTCCTCCATATGCTTTTCAATATAATTTAAAGCTTTTTGTATCCCAGATATCCAATCCATCTCCACCATCCTCTCTGTACATTTCCATCATAAAGAAAGAGGTAATTTATTTCCTGACTTTCTGTGCTCTTTTCCGCAAGAACGCACGAATGCTCCGGTCTGTATCAGGTCTATCGTCATGCGATTCTAAACATCCTCACCATAAATTTCTATCATATTACTCGCAATATGACGAAGTTCTTCCCGCATAGTTTCCGGCTCCAGCAGTTCCACCTGATCGCCAAATGCCAGAATCCAGCTAATCAGATACTCTTTATTCGTAAATTCCCGGCAAAACAACAACCCTCCATCCTCTTGCACCTCAAAACAGTGTGGACCAAATTCTTCCACCAGTCTCCATTTCGCCTCCGCTGTAAATAAGGCTTTCACAGAAATACCACCAGAGAACACCTTCTCATCTGACATATCCGGCATAGGAACATTTCTTTCTTCAAAACTATGCTCTGCCGCACTCACCTGATCCATGCGATTCAATTTGAACAGACGAAAATCTTTCCTCTCGGTACACCATCCCCAAACATACCAGTTTGACCAACGAAATACCAGAAAATAAGGTTCAATGGTCCGGCAGCTTTCACCCTTTGGCGCATAATACATAAAGGTAATATAATTTTTTTCTTCTATGGCAGACTGTATCCGTTCAATCTTACATGCCAGTGAATCTCTGTACCAGGAGGAAAGATCAATGAGAACAGAATCCCTTCCTCTGACAAAACTTGAAGAACCAGGACACAGCTTTTCCATTAACTGCCCGTAATGACGACTACCGCTGACACTGTCCAGACTTCGCAATCCTGCAAGTATCTCCTGCATATCCCTTGAGGTCAGCAGTGTACGGTCAATCTTATAATTATCCATGATGCTGATCCCGCCGTTCACTCCCTGTCTGGTATACATAGGAATGCCCGCCCTGCACAGGCACTCAATGTCCCGATTAATTGTCCTTCTGGATACTTCAAACCGTTCTGCCAGTTCCGGTGCTGTTACCGTATCCTGTTGCAAAAGAATTGCTACAATTCCTATCAGTCTGTCTATCTTCATAATCCATCCTCATTTTTGCACAACTTTAAAAGGCATACAAAAAACCATTTACTCCACAAATGTATAACTATATTAGCATCAGAACATATGTTTGTCAATATGAACTTTTCACACCAGTTCATACAAAATGCGGAAACTCAAGATATTTATTTGACTTTTCCGTTATTTATAGATAACGGGTGGTTATCTGATTATCGAAATATCGAGCTATAATTTCTGAAATAAAGACAGACTACAAAAGACTGAAACCCCACAACAGGATTTCAGTCCTTTGATGATAGAAATTCTACATTTGCAAATGTGACTTCGCATGCTTATATTTTAAGAATACTCCTCCACCGGATTAATGGTACATCTCCTTATTGACACATACCGATGCTTCCATTTTCATAAAATCGATGGTCAAGAGATACGCAAGATCATTATTAGCATAACCTGCATTACAATCTTCGATCTGGGTTACCGTTTTCCCTATGTTGAATGCAAATGGCGTACCGTTTTCGTATTCAAACTTCAGATAAATACTTTGTCCCGGTTTCACCACTGCCTGTTTATCCGTTAAGGAATACCATGTTTTCCCATCATAACTATACTGTGAAAGATTGAGTGTGACACTTTTTGAATCATCGACACACAACTGCCCCCAACATTCTTTCTCTAACACCAGATCTCCATTGCCGGCATCACTGGTCAGACATACCGTCAGTGATGGTACGGCATTCCCTTCTTCCGATATCAGTTTCACAGAATACTTTCCAATATAATTCACTGCGGAATGCTTTTCTACAAGGCTAAATACGCCATAATATTTCTTTTTTCCAATCGTCCGAAAAGCTCTCACCTTATAATAATAGGTGCCATGGCTCTGCACCGTTTGATCTTTATAGGATAATAGCCAGCTCTTTTTTTGAATCGTTTTTATTTTCTTAAAATTCTTCCCATCCGTGCTGCGATATATTTGAAATCCATCTGGACGAAATCCCAAACCACCCATAGATACCTTGATCGGTATCATCTTCGGTGTTGTCATTGCGTCGCAGAAAGAATATTCCTCCCACACAGTTTTTGCCACCCCGCTGTATGCATAACAACGCTCCGAACCAATCTCTTTATATTTCTTACCCTTCTTCTGATAAGCAACGACTTCATAAGCATAATTCTTGTTGAATTTTACCTTGTCTATATAAGACTTCTTCTTGCCGGACAGCGTTGCGATCTTCGTTAAATTCTTTCGATCCGTAAGATCTTTATTTACTTTCGTTGTCCGATAAATTCGGATCTGACTGACTTTGTTCCTGATTTTCTTTTTGAGTTTCCATTTGACCTGAATCTTGGTCTTACTTTTGTTGACAACTGTCACTTCTTTGACATTCATCGCCTGCCCCTTTTTCGGAGCACCCACTATGGATAACATCACTGCCAATGTCAGCAATCCCATTCCGATACTCCATTTTTTAATTCTTTTCATAAGAATCTACCCCCTTTGTTTTGTGCAATTTTTATGCTGACCACAATATACTCTTTTTCTCACGGTAATACATGTCAAAACGTTTAAGATATTCTTAATATGAATCCTTCCATTTTCTTATATACCACAACAGGTCCCGGAAATCAAAACATTTCCAGGACCCGCCGCCTTTTTCAAGATGCAATTATTATTTTGTCTTTTTACATACCACTTTAG
This sequence comes from Eubacteriales bacterium, assembly GCA_030523265.1. GTDB lineage: Bacteria > Bacillota > Clostridia > Lachnospirales > Lachnospiraceae > Butyribacter. The sequence continues at coordinate 28,018 of JAUNIU010000002.1, forward strand.
ACCATTTCCCAATGGTTTTCTTATCCTTGCTCACAGCACATACCTTAATATAATATTTCTTGGATTTCTTTAATTTCTTAATCACTTTCTTTGCATTTTTCGCAGTAACCACCTTGGTACCGGATACTGCTTTGATCTTACCATTTTTCAGTTTTGCCAGCTTCTTTTTATTGGTACTGTAAGCGATGCGGTAAGTAACCTTTTTCTGTGCCTTCCAGCTAAGTTTAAAGCCTTTCTTCCGGCTTACCACCTTCAGCCCGGTCACCTTCCTGAGCTTCGTCCTGGCAACCTTCGTCTTCTTTGTCACAGTGCTTCCGGTTCCCGCTGTCCGGCTTCCGTCAGAACCCGTTGTCCCGTTATCCACCTTCGAATCGTTTCCGTTCGAACCATGATCCCCCGGATTTTCCGGATTCTCTGGTGCCGGATTCAGAATCGCTTCATCTTCATCCACCGGGTCCGGCTCCGGCTCTCCCGGAATCGTCTCTACCTGTGTCTTCGTATAGGAAGCGTCCCCAAAATCATAATTCTGGTTCCGGTACTTCTTAGAAGTTTCCATCCGGTCCGTCCCCGAAGCAATCGGCAGAAGCGTATAGTTATAATGATACACCTGATTCGGCACCTGATACTGTTCCAGCGTCTCAAACCCGCAGGAAGCATTTCCGGTCCCGCTGACAGCGGCATCCACTGTTACAAACGTTTTCGAACACGGCGTCAGTTCATTGACATGATCCGCTTCATTAAGCTGTCCGGCCGTAAAATGCAGCGCCGACGCATTCACGTCTTCATTGCCGCAGATCAGCATCCCGCTTCCGTCTTCTCCATCCGTAATGCTAATCCATTTCACGCCTGTGAGATTACCACAATCCTGCGGCATCGCAAACGGATAATACATATCATTGACCGTAGAGCTGTACTGCCCTACTCTGGTATAACTCTGGCGGTCATTATAACTCTCTCCATCGCCGTTACCATACCAGGTCACTGTTTCATTGCCCTTCCAGATCGACAGTGTCGTACCTACTTTCATATACTTTTTCGACTTGGTCGCCGTAAAATCCTGTTCCATATCGATCGTTACCGCGCCATTATCTTCCACCAGATATTTCATTACCACCGTACCCGGTGTTTTTGTCTTGGAATCCAATTTATAAGAAGAATCCCACTTGCTTGTAATCATATAACAACCATCGCTGTTTTTGCTGATCTCCGGCTCTGAAGCTAACGTCAGATACGACATAATATCCACATAACTGAGCGATTTATCATTATCCAGTTTCGCCCTGGAGATATTCGGCGCCGGTCCCTGTTTCATCAACAGGGTATCCTTATAATAATAAGATTCGATTAATCCAGTTTCCAGATTGACCAGAAAATGAAAATCATCCCCAGACACCACATAATAATGGCTCTGTTTTACTACCTTCACATGACTTCCGCTGATGGTGCGCGGCACCTGTGCGGTCTGGGCGTCTACGGCAAACTGCGCATAGGACACTTCATAACCCGCATCATAGAGCCAGGAGGCTTCTTTCGTCTTTACACTAAGATTCAGAAAATATTCCGCGCCATCTTTTAACGTCTCTGGCAGAGAATACGGAACCGTAACCGTCTTTTCCTCCTGTGGCAACACTTCCTCGGTCAGTGTTCCCTGATCGATCACCTCTCCGTCTTCTACCAGTTCCCACGTCACATCATAGTCCGATAATTTTTCGGAAATCCCTTCATTTCTGACCTGTATTTCCTGACCGGTCAGTTTCTCCTCCGTCGAGGTAAACCAGAAGTCCTGATATTGGTACTTAACCTCTTTTAATTCCGGCTGCGGATCACGGTCTGCAGAAACCAGACCATTCTGGCAGAAATTCTCATCCCATCCGGCATCGCCCCAGTCGCCGCCATAGCCCAGGAAATAACCATCCAGATCATATAATCCGCTGGTATGAGCGTCTTCCAAAGCATAATAGTTCCAGTCATCCTTACCGATGGCAACCTTTCTGGACTGATCAACCCAGTCCCAGATGAAACCACCCATCATATTATCATAAGTACGAATGATATCCCAGTAATCCTTCAGGCTTCCGACCGCGTTACCCATCGCATGGTCATACTCGCACAGGATAAACGGCATATGGCTGGAGCTCGTGCCATATCCTACGATACTGTCCGGAGAATAGTACATATGACTGATCATGTCAATCCCCGCAGAACCTTTCGCACCACCGCTCATACCTTCGTAATGTACCATCCTGGTATCATCCCGGTCCTTAAAAAATTCTACCAGATGAGCGAACATCCCATTGGCATAATCCCCATCCCGCTCGGACCAGCCCTGAGAGGATTCGTTGCCGATCGACCAGAACAGATTACAGGTCGTATTCTTAAACCGCTCATAGGATGCTGACTGTCGTGTCATAGCAGCCGTCTCTAACTGTGCCAGCTTATCTTCCTCGCTGTAAATAGCATGGGATTCGTTATTGCTCTCGCACATCACATACAGTCCGTATTTATCACACAGATAATACAGGTAATCGTCGTTCGGATAGTGCGAGGTACGGATCGCATTGATATTATTCTGTTTCATCAGCTTCACATCCGCCTCATACACTTCTCTGGAAACATATTTTCCCGTCTCCGGATCCGTGTCATGGCGGTTCACGCCCTTGATAATCAGCCGCTTTCCATTCAGTTTTACGGTTTCATAATCATTGGTCGCATTATTATATTTCCCGTCTTTCGTCACCTCTGTGGATGTAAAGGTCAGCTCCCGGAATCCCACATTCTGGCTCACACTTTCATAATGAATCTTCTTTGCCTGATCATACAGGGAAATCACTGCGGTATACAGATTCGGATTTTCACTGTCCCAAAGCGCCGGATCTTCTACCTGCAGGCTGATGTCCGTACTCTGTCCCTTGCCGGAATCCATCGCCGCAATATCCGCATTTGCCGAAGCACATACCTTCCCCTGTGCATCATATAGTGTAACCTGCGCTGCCATATTGTCCGCAGAAGTGGTCGAATCATTTAACGTTTGCAGCTTCACATCTACAGATGCTGCGGTATAATCCTCATTCAGCGTAGTTTTCAAGTCATAATCCTGTATATGTACCGTCGGGGTACTGGTCAGATAAACGTCCCGGAATATGCCGCCGTCATAGATCATATCCTGATCTTCTAACCAGCTTCCGTCACAAAACTTATATACCTTGACTGCCAGAACATTGGACTGGCCTTTCTCCTTTAACAGATCCGTGATATCAAAGGTATGCGGATCGTAGCTATCCTCACTATATCCTACTTCTACCCCATTAACATACAGATAATAAGCAGATTCCACTCCGCCCAGCGTAATATACACTTTACCGTTATCCTGCAGCATGGAATCACCAACCGTAAAGGTTTTCCGGTAAAGTCCTACCGGATTCTTCTCGGTAGGCGCTAACGGAAACTCTGTGCTTTCCTCAAAAGGCATGGCAGAATTCGTGTAGATGGAATGGTCAAATCCATAACTGGTCCAGCTCGCCGGTAATTCTACGCTTTTCCATCCATCGTCCGGGTTCTCGGTATACGTAACACTCTCAAAGGCTCCCAGAGCGTCCGCCTGCGCCGGAGAATCCAGCACCGTCAGATCCCAGTTCTGCCCTTCGCCGGTCAGACTCTGATAATATGCCGATCCCTCTCTGGCATAGTCTCTGGCACCCAGATAGGCGGTCTGCATATCAGCATACGGAATCAGGTTTGAACTGTCCGGCATGGTATTCACCGATGTGATATCCAGATTATGGTCCGTTCCCGTCCATTCTTTTCCCGTACAGGCCTCCCTGGTGGTTTTCAAAGCATCCGATGCCGGTAACGTCTCATAGGAAAATGCATCACTGGCATAGGAATCCTCCTGCACCGCCGTCACTTTTACCGCACCCATTCCTTCCGGCAGTACGCCCACTATCATAGCTGACATCATGATCCAGGCAGCCGCGCATTGTAATACTCGCTTTTTTCTTCTCATAATAATCCCCATTCCGGAGCGTAGTGCAAAGCAGACGAGAGACCCGCCTATGTGGCGAACTTACCACATTGCGATGCTCCCGTCTGCCGTCATAGCTATTTGTGACGCTCCGCACAAGATAGCCGGCGTAAACAAGTTACGTGTGAAAAAGAATCAGACTACCTTCACCTTAACCTTGGCCTTCTTGCTTCCCACCTGTACCGTTAAAGTGGTTTTTCCTTTCTTTAACCCTTTCACTTTAATACTACATTTCTTTTTTCCCAGAGATTTCTTCGTTACTCTGGCGATTTTTTTATCAGAAACCTTTGCTTTGGTAATCTTATCTGTTGTCTTCCGGCTTTTGACTGCCGTAGTAACCTGAAATGTGATGGTTTTTGTTTTTCCTTTTTTTATCGTTACCTTTTTCTTCGCCGCTTTCAGTTTTTTTACTTTATTGGTCTTCACAGCCGTTGTCTTTTCACCGGCGTCTGTTTTATCATCCGGTACAGCCGCCGCGCTGACAGCCGGTGTATCGGTGTTACCTGCCGGTCCGTTTCCGTCCGGAGACACGGTTGGCTCTGGGGCAGATGTTGCATCAGATGCCGCCGTCGGCGCTGGCGCTGGCGTGTCCTCTATGATTGGTGCGACTGGTGCGGCGATCACCTCGTCTGACTCCTCATAAGCATAGCATGCTTTGAATGTCACCTTCGTTTTCTTTATATTGGCGATGCCTTCCTGATCGCTTTCTCCTAACTGAAATACTAACTGTACGGAAGCAGTATTAATATCTGCTGCAGAAATCGCCCGTCCGATACCGTCTGTCTCACTGGCAAAATCCAGAACCGCTTCATAGGTACCGTCCTGATCGATCGTCACACCCGTTGGCTTACCGGAAGCCCATCCGCCGATCCCGGTTGCCCAGGTCAAAGGATATGCCTGATCCAGATCATATCCGGTAATATCAAATACTACTTTTACTTTCGCCGTATCATCCGGTAATTCTTCCTGGTCAAATATATTTTTCGTTCCGTCAAAAACAGAAAACAGTTTTATCCAATGCTTTCCGTTTCCTTCCTCATAAGAACTGAGTGAGTCGTCATCCGCAACCCTCGCTAATTCAAAAGAGTTCTCATGATATGTACCATCTTCGTTCTGCGCAAAAGGCACTTCCATCTCCTCTGCCTTTGCATTTTGTACGCCCGTAACTGCCGATACTGCTAACGCCGTCACAAGCATCCCCGTTATCATCTTTTTTCCAATTTTGTTTAACCGCATTATGCTAACCTCCATCACTTTTCCTATCCACTCCCTGGTATCGCAGAACAAATATAAACACTTTTATATCACACTGTTCCGATATTCCAGTGGTGTGACATTTTCATATTTCTTAAACATTTTGCAGAAATAATTGGTATTCTGAAATCCACATTTTTCGCCTACTTCTTTAATTGAATAATCACTGTAAATCAACAGTTGTCTAGCCATCTCTATCCGTACCTGATTCACATATTCCATTGGACGCAGTCCCAGCGTTTCCCTAAAAATACGGCAGATATGCTGGTGCGTTACCGGAACCACCTTACATAAATCATCCAGCGTAATCGGATACATAAAATGATTTCCGATGTATTCCTTTAATGCCAGAATTTGATTTTCGTATGGTATATCCTTAGACTCCTCCCGCTGATACAAAGCGGTCTGATAGATAAATTCGATAATAAATCCATACACCTCTCCCGCCGCCAGCACATTGCCGTATCCGGGATGTTCAATTAGTTGCATACGCATCCGGTTGAGAATACGATCCAGTCCGGATTCATCCTGCAACATAAACACACCGCCATTTTCCAGATGAAATTTGCGGTACAGCTCTGGCAGGGCACTGCCATCTGGCACCATCCACCGGACATCCCATACATCGCCATCTGGATAATAACTATGTGGCATGTGCGCCGGGATAAAAAATGCAGATCCCTCTGGGAGATCATAAATCTGCCCATTCATTTCCAAATGCCCGGAACCATTGGAATTATAAAAAAACTGGTCATATTCATGACCAGCCGGGCGATCGATCCTCGGCTGTAATTCGTGCAGTCCTATACTGACCACATACAGGGGCAGATCTGTAACCCCTTCCGTAGACGGATACATATAGTACCATATCATTTCTGATCCTCCTGTTACACTGTCGCGACTATACTTATTCTATCATCCGTCTTCTCTGTTTACAATATCGCGGAAGCCTTCATATTCATATTGTTCTATGCAATTCATATTGATTTTAATAATACTTTTCCTCCTTTGCACAGCCCACTACAGATTTTCTCCAATAAAAGATATAAGCCGGAAGAATCTGTAAAATAATGCTGTCTACAAATCGTAGATAACGACATGACATACTAATCAAAGTAGCAATCTTAAAGGTATATGGTATATTGAGACCCTGGTGCAATCCAAGCAGCGCAGATATGCCCCAAATCGCCACACCAATAAATCCCAGGACATTCACGATCGTCCAGCATATTATGAGGATCTTTTTTTCGCTTGTAAAGTATAACAATAAATATCCCACCAACGTTGTTATAAGCAATATAATATCTGCCACTCTTCCCACAGTAAGCAGCAAGACCGGATTGGAAATTATATCCACGATCAAATCCAGTCCAAAAATAAATTCCAGAAACGCAAATGCCAGAATCCAATGGTTCTTCCATACACCCATATACATACTGAAAATCATACAAATATTAAACAATATCATCTCCACAACATACAAAGAATACGCCCCGCCCAGACCTTTGATGCATGCAATAATATCCGCTGCAGATGCTGCCACCAATATCAGGCATCCTATGATTGCCATTCTCTTTATTGTCTTCACACCTCTGGAATGATCTGATCCCGAAGACCGTTCCCTTGCCTCTGCAATATAACCACTTTCCATAATTTCCTGATTCAATTCCCTCTCCTCCTCTTCTTTCCAAAGATAATCCGTAGTTACCCCCAAAACCAACTGGTTTTAGTAATAGCATTATACCATAATAACTAATATTCACAATAACGCAAACAGCTTCCTGCCAGGAGACTAGCTTCTTACTCCGGGCATTGCGAAATTGGTACATTTTTTTGCGGATTTGGTTTATCCGTTTTCATTGACTCATATATTCTTCTTTGTTATTATAAAAAATTATAAAAACACCAAACTGAAAAAAAGGGGGAGACAGCCTTGCAAATTGCCTTGTGTGATGACGAAAAAGCATTCCACGAAACAATAAAATTGCTTATCAGTCAATATAAGCAGATAAATCCTGACCGCTCTCTTTCCCTGTCCTCTTTTTCCTCCGGGAAAGCACTATTAAACCATGTTGATGAATACGGCGGCTTTGACCTCTATATCCTGGACTGTATCATGCCGGAAATGAATGGTATAGAACTTGGGACTGCCCTGCGAAAGCGTGACGATGCAGGTATCCTGCTCTATCTTACCACATCCCCTGATTTTGCACTGGACTCTTACCGGGTAGATGCCTTTGATTATCTGTTAAAGCCAGTGGACAAAAACCTGTTTTTCCAAAGCCTTGATAAAGCTTACCGCTCTTTTTCCCAAATCATGCAGGAAGTGGTTTCCGTGAAAACTGCAGACAGCATCCGCATGATTCCCGTTGCTGACATACGGTATGCGGAACGCATTGAGAAACAGATATATTATTACATTACAGATAATACGGTTATATCCAGTGTCACATTTAACAGTTCCTTTCAAAACGCTGCGGCAGACCTGTTGTCGCATAAAGGAATGCTTTTGGTAGGTTCCTCCTATGTGGTAAATTTATACCATGTCACGGAAGTTACAAAATCAGACCTGATCCTGACTGGGAATCTGCATGTTCCGGTTCCCCGCCGTATGTATGAAGCTGTCAAGAAAGAATGGGCAAGTTTTTGGCTGAATGGAGGCAGATACCATGCTTTTTGAAGATAATATTATTTTTTTAGTCTTGAAAGTCATGATTACCTTCACAGGTACGATAGGCATGATGATTTCTACAACCGATTTCAGATTTGCCAAAAGTAAGCCCTTAGGTATTGTAATTTTGGGGAGTTATACCTTGTATGTCATCATTTCTACTTATGCCATTATTTATTTCCTGGATTATGAATATTTTCTGCGCGTATTTCTCATTACCATATCCTGCCCCGCAGTATTACTGATGCATAATATTTCTAACGAGCCATTCCCACGTCTTGTATTCACTCGTACAACACATATATTGGTTTCCCTGTATATAGCCGCCACCGTCACCCTGTTAAATACCGCCCTGCATGGCACGGAGCTGTCGGACATTTTACTGCGTCTGCTTGTCTATCTGCTGATCATCCTGTTTGATTTTCACTTTGTGCGGCGCATCTATCTTGATTCGATCAGCATGGTCCGAAAGGGCTGGGGGGTTCTTTCACTGATTCCCTGTGCTCTTATCATCCTTGCCGTTACACTTGCTTTTTATCCAGAGCATTATACGAAACGACCGGAAGGCATTGTGATGATTTATCTGCTTGGTGCTGTCATTGTCATTATTTACGCTGCGATCGGCGGTTATCTATTCATGCAGTATCACAGACTGGCAGCGGAACAGAACAGGGAAATTTTGGAATGGCAGGTTCAAAACATACAAAGGGAAACCGCCAATATTGAAACTCTGGCAGAACAGACAAGAATTATCCGGCACGATACCCGCCACATACTTTCCACGATTGGTTTCCTTGCGGAAAACAAAGATATGCAGGCAATCCTAGATTTTATAAAGACCACTGCTAAGATTCCTGATATTCCAGAAGCTTTCCATTACTGCAATGACCCCGTTCTGGATGCCACGCTTTCCAGTTATCTTAAGTCTGCAAAAGAATCCGGCATTTCACTTGAAACTTCTCTTTCTATTCCAGATAAACTTCCGGTTGACTCTGCCGAACTTGCCATCTGTTTTGCCAATGCTCTGGAAAATGCTATAAAGTGCTGCGAAAATCTCCCGGAAAATGAACGGAAAATTATTGTCAAATGTATCTATAAGCCAAAGCTGATGTTCGAGATTGCCAATCCATATAAAGGCAAAATAACATTTGACAAAAACAATCTTCCAAAATCCTCGGAAAGCAGTTTAAAAATCGGCAGCCGTTCTATTATGGCCTTCTGCGAAAAGCATGATGCCTTTTATGCATTCACGGCAGAAAACGGCTGGTTTAAGGTTACCGTTGCATTATAGGGAATGAAAGAAGGAGAAATACAATGATTTTTGATAATAATACAGCATACCAGACTTACCGAATCCTTGTGGCCATATTCTGTACACTGGGCATGTTTGCCTCCACCGCCCCGATGAGGAAAACCCACAAAAGAAATCTGTTTATTTTGAGTGGGTATGCTGTATATGCAATTGTCATCACTTTCCTCTCCATACGTTTCCTGGGATTTCTGCCCTTTTTACGAAGCGCTGTTTTTACGATTTCCATACCCGGAGTTATTATGACTTACATGATTTCAGATACATCCCTCTCAAGACATGTCTTTTGCTGTCTGTCCCAGCTTTTGTTTTCTTTCTATCTGATCATAAGTGTGACCCTGCTCAATACATGCTTTGGTGGTACTTTGCTGACAAACGCCATATCAATCCTGCTTGCCTATCTTATTATAATTTTTCTGGAATTTTTCTTCCTGAGAAACATCTTTTTAAATATCACAAGACCGATAACCAAAGGCTGGGGGATTCTCGCTCTGATTCCCTGTTCCTTTTTTGTTTTTGCTCTGGCGGTCGCACTCTATCCCGCGCATTATACCCAAAACCCGTCTTTCATCCTATTATTCTACTTATTAGGTGTCGTCATCCTCATTATTTACTATGCGATCTTTCAATACTTATGGACACAGTATAAATACCAGATGGAAGAGCAAAACCGGGAAATTCTGGAATTGCAGATACAGACCATAAAAAGCCATGCAAAAGATGCAAAAAGAAAATCGGAAGAAGTCAGGAAGGTCTGGCAGGACACGCATCACATGCTGTCCGGTATCGCCATGCTTGCAGAAAATGGGGATGCCGAAGCCATCCTCAAATTTATAGCCGAAGCCTCCGCACGGAACAATAGTACCGATTCTGCCTACTATTGCAGCGATCCCATTTTAAATGCTACGCTCACAAATTATCTTGGCCGGGCAGAAAACTCCGGTATTACAGTGGAACTCCTTCTCGCCATCCCCGAGATTCTTCCTGTCGATTCCGCCGAGCTTAGCATCTGCTTTGCAAATGCTTTGGAAAATGCCATAAAAGCCTGTGAGAAGCTCCCGAAGAATGAGAGAAAAATTATTGTCAAATGTATCCATAAACCAACATTCATGTTTGAAATTAAGAATCCTTATAAGGGGCAGATTACCTTTGGAAGGAACGGACTACCACAATCTCCGAACATCGGTCATGGAATTGGCACACGCTCTATTATGGCTTTCTGTGAAAAACATAATGCCCTTTATGCTTTTACCACGGAAGGCGGCTGGTTTAAAATAATGGTTACTCTGTAATCGTAGACTGATCCAGCCTAAACCAATCCGCCAGTGTCAGACTTACAATCTTTTCCACTACGCGCCCGTAAAGTTGATAACCTGCCAGCAAAATCAACAGTGCAATCATAAATGTAACCATCTCAAAATGCCTCCTGAATTTTTTCGCTTATTTAACCGTAATCCGTCCCTGCGTTCCGGCATACTCATTTCCCACCGCAGCGTCAAGATAATCCGTGAGATATGTCATAAGTATCTGATAATCCACCATGCCCCCGTCCACAATCAATTTATTGTCCATAAACATGTTCAGCCCATCCCCGCCATCTTTTATCAGATAATTGTGGGATGCTACTGTATAAATCTTATCCGTATCCAAATTTATATAGCTGCCATTTTCCTGTAACACCTTTACATCCTTTACTCGCCGTTTTTTTCCACAGGATAGGAAGCCCCCCTGCTCATCCACTTCTACCGTGGATTCCACACTGGTATCAATCGTATATTTCAGACCCGACACTTGCAGGAACCCGCCATTTTCGCCTACTGCATTCTCACCATCACTTTCCTCTGAAAGGGTCAGACGGCTCGCCATCTCCAAAGCATCCAATATCTCCTGTCCGGTAGCTTCTGCCACACAGAGCGTATTCCCATACGGATGTACACTAAGGATATCCCCATAGGTAATATCTCCGACTTCTATGTCTGCCCGGATGCCACCACCATTTACAAGGGCAATATCCGCATCTGCTACAGTCCGGTAGGCATCCGCACAGAAATCTCCCAGATTCGTTTCCCTGTTTCTGACCAGACGCACACCGGAATCAGAACTTATCGTAAGCGGCACATTAGCTACAGCAATACTTTTTTCCAGTTGGGATTCATACTCCTCTTCCATGCTATCTATATAACTTAACACTTCGCTGTC
>JAUNIU010000098.1 GCA_030523265.1 Eubacteriales bacterium
GGGGTACACATCCCTACGAGGGAAAAGACCTGTCCAAAGATCTTCCCATTAAAACTGTGATTCCAAAGGGCGATATGGTATTTCCTATGTCACAGCATATCGGAGCTCCGGCTACGCCAGTGGTAGCCAAGGGCGACAAAGTATTGGTAGGACAGAAGATTGGCGAAGCGAGTGGTTTTATTTCTGCAAATATCTGTAGCTCGGTTTCTGGTACAGTAAAGGCCGTAGAACCTAGAATGGTGTTAAATGGCTCACAGGTTACCTGTGTGGTCATCGAGAATGACGGCGAGTACGAGACGATCGAAGGCTTAGGGGAGGAACGGGATTATACTGGACTCTCTGCGGATGAGATCCGTGATATTGTGAAGGAGGCTGGCATCGTTGGTATGGGTGGTGCGGGGTTTCCGACAAATGTAAAGTTAGCACCAAAAGAGCCGGATAAGATTGACTATATTTTGGTGAACGGTGCAGAATGTGAGCCATATCTGACATCGGATTATCGCCAGATGCTGGAGTGCCCGGAGGAGATCGTAGGAGGTCTTAAAGTGATCTTACAGATCTTTGACCAGGCAAAAGGGCTGATTTGTATCGAGGATAATAAGCCGGAGGCAATCGCCAAGATGCAGGAAGCAGTGGCAGGCGAGGCGCGTATTGAGGTTAAGGTGCTCAAGACGAAATATCCGCAAGGTGGTGAGCGTACTTTGATTTCCGCAGCCACAGGACGCAAGATTTATTCTGCAAAGCTGCCGGCAGATGCGGGATGCATTGTCGATAATATTTCCACGGTAATTGCGATTTATCGTGCGGTATGTAAGCGGACACCATTGATTACCCGTGTGATGACATTGACCGGGGAAGCATTTAATACACCAGTCAATGTAGAAGTCCGTTTGGGATGCAGTCATGCTGATCTGATAGAAGAGGGAGATGGTTTCAAGGAAGAGCCAAAGAAGATTATCTCCGGTGGTCCAATGATGGGATTTGCCATGTTTGATCTGAATGTACCAGTGACAAAGACCTCCTCTTCGATTCTGGCGATGACAGAGGATCAGGTGGCAGAGCATGAGCCGACTCCATGTATCCGTTGTGGACGCTGTGTACAGGCATGTCCGGGAAATCTGGTGCCACAGAAGATGGCACAGGCCGCCATGCATGACGATTATGATACCTTTGTGAAGTTAAATGGTATGGAGTGTTATGAGTGTGGTAGTTGTACCTATGTATGTCCGGCGAAACGTCCGCTGACACAGACCTTTAAGCAGGCGCGTCAGTACGTTGCAGCGCAGCGCCGTAAGAAATAGCAGTGTTTGTGAGGATATACAGATACGAGAGTGAGAAGCATATCTGGATATGCAGAAATGAGGTGTAATGTGAGTAATTTATTAAACATATCATCATCTCCACATGTTAGGGATAATTCTTCCACAAAAAGCATCATGTGGGATGTGGTTTTAGCCCTGGTACCGACTACCGTATTTGGTATATATAATTTTGGTATCAAGGCAGCAGTTTTGATCGCTGTATGTATCGTGACCTGTTTGTTGTCCGAATACATATGGCAGAAGTGTATGAAACTTCCATTGACGGTAAGCGATGGCAGTGCCGTACTGACTGGTTTGTTGCTGGCACTGAATCTGTCCTCTACGTTTCCAATCTGGATGGCGATTCTGGGCAGTATCTTTGCCATCATCATTGTGAAGCAGTTGTTTGGTGGACTGGGACAGAATTTCATGAATCCGGCGTTGGGTGCAAGATGTTTCCTGATGGTGTCTTTCGCAGGTTCTATGACGTCTTTTACCCATGACGGGATCACGGGTGCGACGCCGCTTGCGATCATCAAAAATGGTGACAAGGCACAGTCTGTGGCAGATATTCTGGCAGCAGGGGATGGCAAGGCACAGGAAGTAACTTCTGTATTGAACATGTTTTTAGGAAGTATCGGTGGTACCATCGGTGAGACTTCTGCCCTGGCATTGTTAATCGGTGCGGCTTACCTGTTGATTCGCAAGATTATTGACTGGAAGATTCCGGTTTGCTATATCGCCACCTTTGCGGTCTTTGTATTACTGTTCGGTGGACGCGGATTTGATCTGATGTATCTGGTGGCAGAATTATGTGGTGGTGGATTACTGTTAGGTGCATTTTTCATGGCAACGGATTATGTCACCAGTCCGATCACACCAAAAGGAAAGATCGTATTTGGTATCTTATTGGGTCTTTTGACGGGAATCTTTCGTATATTCGGAGCGTCCGCAGAGGGAGTATCGTATGCGATCATTATCTGTAACCTGTTAGTTCCATTGATTGAGCGGGTAACCATTCCTGTTCCGTTTGGAAAGGAGGGGGTAAAGGATGGCAAATAACGAAAAGAAAGAAACAGCTCCGGCAAAGGAGAAAAGTACACTGATACATGATACCATATGCCTGTTTGTCATCACATTGGTTGCGGGTATCCTGTTAGGAGCCGTGTATACCATTACAAAGAAGCCGATTGACGACCAGAACGAGCAGGCGAAGCAGGAAGCATATGCTGCCGTATATGATGGGGCTGATTTTGTGGCAGATGATGGGATTGCCAAGGCATTAGATAGTTTTAATAAAGATCTGGCAGCAGGGAAAGTGAGTTCCCAGGGGTTAGGAAGTCTGTCAGATGTGGAGATAGCAGAAGTATTAAAAGCGCAGGTAGATGGGCAGGATGCCGGCTATGTTGTGACTTGCAGCGGAAAAGGTTATGGCGGTGCTGTGACGCTGGCACTGGGGATCGATGCCGAGGGTGCGATCAAAGGAATACAGGTCACCGATTGCAGCAATGAGACTCCCGGTCTGGGGCAGAATGCCACAAATAAAGACTGGAACGGTCAGTATGTCGGCACGAATACCTCACAGGATCTGAATGTGGTAAAGGATGGCAGTGGCAGCGGAGATGCGGGCACCATCAATGCTATCAGCGGAGCAACCATCACCAGCAGCGCAGTAACCAGAGCAGTAGACGGTGCATTCCAGTTTATTGCATCATTACAATAGGAGGTAGGATATGAATACATGTGCAGAACGTTTGAAAAACGGTATTATTACTGAAAACCCGACCTTCGTGATGATGCTGGGTATGTGTCCGACACTTGCAGTTACATCATCAGCCATTAATGGTCTGGGTATGGGTCTGACGACCACTGCGGTATTGGTATTGTCCAATGCTGTGATTTCCCTGTTACGAAAGGTAATTCCGGATAAAGTTCGTATTCCGGGATTTATCGTGATCGTGGCATCTTTTGTGACGATCATCCAGTTGTTATTACAGGCATATTTGCCTTTCCTGAATAAGGCTTTGGGAGTCTATATTCCATTGATCGTAGTAAACTGTATTATTCTGGGGCGTGCAGAGGCATATGCTTCTAAAAATTCTGTGGTTCCTTCCCTGTTTGATGGACTGGGTATGGGATTGGGATTCACTTTTGGCCTGACTTGTATCGGTATTTGCCGTGAGATTTTGGGCGCAGGATCGATCTTCAATATACAGTTTATACCGGATGACTTTCACATTACATTTTTCGTATTAGCACCGGGAGCATTTTTGGTACTGGCATTCTTAACTGCCATCCAGAACAAACTCCAGATGCCTTCCGCGACCAATACCAATGCAGGGGATGCAGATCTTGCCTGCGGTGGTAATTGTGCACAGTGTGTTGGCAGCAGTTGTGCGGCGAATAAGGGAATCCTGGAGGCTGAGCGTGTGGCGGCGAAAGCGGCAAAGGCACAGGCGGCCAAGGAAGCTGCCGCTAAGAAAAAGGCAGCAGCGCAAAAACAGGCGCAAGACGAGAAAAAGTCGGATTCAACAGAAGGAAAGGAGGATTGATCTAAGTGGGAAGTATATTTGTAATCATCATTTCATCCATGTTAGTGAGTAACGTAGTGCTTAGTCAGTTCTTGGGTATCTGTCCATTTCTGGGTGTATCAAAACAGGTGGAGACAGCAGCCGGCATGGGCGCAGCGGTAACCTTCGTTATCACCATTGCCTGTGCAATCACATATCCGATCTATTATTTCATTCTGGTTCCGTTGGGACTGGAATATCTACAGACGATTGCATTTATCCTGATTATCGCAGCACTGGTGCAGTTTGTGGAGATGGCATTAAAGAAATTCCTGCCATCCCTACACGCATCCCTGGGTGTGTATTTGCCACTGATTACCACCAACTGTGCTGTGCTGGGTGTAGCGATCAATAATATCTCTGATGGATATAACTTTATTGAGAGTTTAATATGCGGATTTTGTACAGCACTTGGATTTCTGATTGCCATTGTGATACTGGCGGGGATTCGTGAGCGTATTGCAAACAATGACGTTCCTAATTCTTTTCGGGGTACCCCGATTGTACTGGTAACGGCCAGCTTGATGGCGATTGCATTCTGCGGTTTCGCAGGATTAGTATAGGAAGGGGGAAGGAGAAATGGTACAGAGTGTTTTATTAGCATCTGGTGTAACTGGTGTACTGGTCGCTGCAGCAGTGATCGGTATTACAGGTCTTCTGATCGCCCTTCTGCTAGGTGTGGCAGCGAATGTATTTGCAGTACCGGTGGATGAAAAAGAGATCGCAGTGCGGGAATTTTTGCCGGGTAATAACTGTGGTGGCTGCGGCTATGCAGGATGTGATGCCCTGGCAAAAGCCATCGCAGCAGGAGAAGCACCAGTCAATGCCTGTCCGGTGGGCGGCGCGGCTGTGTCCGAACAGATCGGTGCCGTGATGGGTGTCGATAGCGGAGAGGCTGTAAAGATGGTAGCATATGTGAAATGTGCCGGTACCTGTGATAAGGCTGGTGTCAAGGCGAATTACTATGGTATCTCGGATTGTAAGAAAGCAGCGGCGATTCCGGGGCGCGGAGACAAAGCCTGTGCCTATGGTTGTATGGGATATGGTTCCTGTGTATCCGCCTGTCAGTTTGATGCGATTCATATTGAGAGCGGTATTGCTGTGGTGGATAAAGAAAAATGTGTGGCTTGTGGTAAATGTGTCGAAGAATGTCCGAATCATCTGATTGAGTTGGTGCCATATGACGCAAAATATGCGGTGGGTTGTTCTAACCAGGACAAGGGACCAAAGGTTATGGCAGTCTGTGAAGTGGGTTGTATCGGATGTGGGATTTGCGCGAAGCAGTGTAACTTTGATGCCATTATCGTTGAGAATAATGTAGCACATATTGACCAGAGCAAATGTAAGGGATGTGGTCTGTGTGCACAGAAATGTCCCAAGAAGATTATTCACGCACATTAGATAAAGAAACCAGAATGTTGTAATATTAATGGACAAAAGAGAGCTTTTTACGAAGGAGTGAAAAGCTCTCTTTCTCGTCTGACGAGAAACGATACGAAGTAAGGAAATGGCACTACGGAGGACCAGAGCATTCTTGCAGTGTAATATACGGAATTTTTAATTTTTTGTTTATTTTTTTCCAATTAAACTACTAATTTTGTAAAGTTGGATAAAAGTTCTCATTTTGGTGGTAAACTTATTCTTGCCGAAAAAAAGATTTTAAATGGTAAGGGGGTTATCACAAAAGAGAAAAAATTCTATGAATGAAAGAATATTAAGAGAAGAGGTTACGTATTCATGCAAGAAGTAAACTATGCAATTTATTTAGGGAAAGAATATTTATCGGGTAAGGGTTTCAATGGCAAAATTATATTACGGTCAACGAATTTAGAAGATGTTGAAAAGGGGTTTGAGGAATGTAAGCCATTTAATTTTCAAAATGGAAAACAGAGAATAGTATGTCTAAAATTTGTGAATCAATCAGATGTGGATGCCTATTATAAGAAAACGACAAAGGCAATATATGCTGGTTATGAGTATGATGTAGTGGAAGAAAAAGGAAATCAGATAAGGATCGTTCCGAATCAGAGCAATAGTAGAGATTGGATCAGTCTTGGCGTGGATTCTCATGACCAGAACGATTCAAAATGGATTAACAAAAATGAGGTGAAGCTAAAAGTAATTAAGGAAAATTTATTATAAAAATAAGCGGTTTAAACAAGCTTGTTTGTGAGGGTGTTGCAAAGACTTACTATTTAGAACTTTTTATTGGCAAAGAGCAGGGTGTGGAGAAAACCTTATCCGAAAAGAAAAAAGATCCTTCGTAGCTAGGATCTTTTGTGGAAGATTGCAATCCCATTTTGTACTTGTGATATACAGGATATAAAAGTACCATTATCGTGTGCTTTTTATATCCTGTATGGATCAAGTATCAGAGCTCTTACATTTGTATCATGGAATGTTTTATTCCGCTAATTTTTCCTGATATAATTTCTGATATACCGCATCGATCTGCGCTTCGTCTAAGGATGTGTCCAGAAAAAATTCAATTGCATATAAGGCTTGGGCAACCAGCATTTCCAAGCCGTTTACACCGATCATTCCCAGAGATTTTGCCTGTGCGATCAACTTTGTTTCTAACGGGTTGTAGATCACATCGGCGACCGCTTCGCACTTTGGAAAACGGGACAGATCCACCGGGGAATTATCACATTTTGGATACATCCCCACCGGACTGGTGTTAGCGATAAATTCTGCATCGGTATGCTTTTCAAATAATTCCTCATAAGTAATTGCGGATTCTGTCTGCACGATATCTACGATGATCACATCGCTGGCACCACATTTCTTTAATACTGCCACGACAGCTTTTGAAGCACCTCCGTCTCCCAATACTACACACTTTTTGTTCTGGACAGAGATATTGTGTTTTTCCAGCATATATAGGAAACCGGAAAAGTCCGTGTTGTGTCCATATAATTTTCCGTCTTTGTTGACAATGGTGTTGACTGCACCGATGGCTTTTGCATTGTCATCCATTTCATACAGATATGGAATCACATCACGTTTATATGGTATCGTGACATTGATCGCTTTAAAATCCTGTTTCTCCATAAATGTCTTAAATTCTTCTTGGGTCAGAGGGCAGAGATCATAGGTATAATCCGCTAACATCTCATGGATATCTTTTGAGTAGCTGTGTCCTAGTTGTCCTCCAATTAATCCATACTCCATTATCGTTATCCTCGCTTTCTTCATCAAAATGTACTTGCGTTTCTGAATTTTGCATTAACTGGTGTGAAAAGTCCACATCACAACTGTGATGTGGAAATATTGCATAAAATTGCACGCGGAAAACTTGTTTTCCGGATGCAATTTATATGCATATTGTGCATGCTGCTTATAGCAGCATGACCTTTTCACACAAAAAAATCATAAAATTAAAAATGCGGAAACACAAGAACTGTGCTGTTGATATTTTATCCTATTTTTCTGTGGATAGCAATATTATAATCCCTGATACAGCAGCCAGAGTTTCATTATGACTCTGTGCGGTAAGAGTTTGCTGGCTGTATGGCAGAGTTTGGTGGTGCATCCATACACCGATAGATCTCTGGCACGGGCAGCGTCCCGCAAAGCTCTGCGAACTACTTTATCCGGGGTAGTCATGCCGGTAAAACGATGAATGGTTTTAGTGGCTCCAATGTTGGCGCGATCATACAAGGCCGTTTTGATCCATCCGGGACATACTGCGGTGACAATGATTCCGCGGTCTTTTAATTCCACATGGAGGGCCCTGGAATAATTCTTGACAAATGCCTTGGTGGCACTATAAAGATTCAGGTAAGGCAGGGGTTGAAAGGATGCCAGAGATGCGATGTTGATGATATGGCTGCCTTTTCGCATATAAGGGATACAGATCAGTCCCATGGCAACCACTCCTTTGATATTCACATCAATCATATTGAGAGAACGCTCCAGGTTCAGATCATCATAGGAACAAAACTTTGCAAATCCAGCACTATTCACTAAGATTTTGATAGAGACATTTTCCTGGGATAATTTTGCCTGAAATTCTTTGATCTGTTCTGTTACTGCCAGATCCACAGAAAATGTGCGGATCTTAGTTCCCAATTCGTCGGCAACTTTTTGCAGTT
This sequence comes from Eubacteriales bacterium, assembly GCA_030523265.1. Classification (GTDB taxonomy): domain Bacteria; phylum Bacillota; class Clostridia; order Lachnospirales; family Lachnospiraceae; genus Butyribacter. The sequence continues at coordinate 7,969 of JAUNIU010000098.1, forward strand.
TTTGTGGTTGGCGTGCCAGGCACCAGATTTCTTCAATGGTTTGATACCGGTGGAGTTGACGGACAAATTCTTTGCCCAATCCACTGCTGGCACCGGTTACTACGGCGATGTTTCTCTTTTTCATGGATATCTCCTTTAAGATGTTTCATATTACCAGTTCTTTTGTTTTGATAATAGTATTCCTGTTTTCATGCTTTCCATTCTTTTTTACATAGTGTCAGGCCGATTAACATCAACAATGGGAAAATGATAGCAGATAGCAACCCAAGTTTCAGATCATCCTGTAGGGCAGTGGATACATAACCCACCAGAGTTGGACCGGAGGAGCATCCGATATCTCCGGCAAATGCCAGCAGAGAAAATAGTGCGGTTCCTCCTTTGGGACAAATGCGCGCTCCCAGACTATAGGTGCCCGGCCACATGGCGGCCACGGACAGTCCGCAGATACCGCAGGCAAGCAATGATAGGATGGGAAGAGGAGATAGTGTCACAACCAGATAACTCATCAGACATATGACAGCACAGACACCCAGATAGCGGGGCAGGGAATAGCGCTCTCCGATATGGGCATGGAGCACCCGGCCTGTCCCCATGAGAAAGGCAAAGAAGCAAGGTCCGGCTAAATCTCCTGCCATCTTGGATACGTGCAGTCCGGTTTCTGCCAGAGCAGAAGCCCACTGGCTCATGGCCAGTTCTGAGGCACCGCTGCAAACCATTAACAGTGCCAGTATCCAAAAAATCCTGGTTTTGATCAAATCAACGATGGATAACCCTTCCCCTTCTTCGGTCAGGGTATTGATGGGTACCATGGAGAAATAAAAGATATTAAATAGTGGGATAATTGCCCACAAACAGGAGATCATTTTCCAGGACTGGATACCAAGTATGTGGAAAAGCAAGGTAGAGACCAGCACCACCAGTACAGATCCCCAGCAATAAAAGGAATGTAATAAACTCATTGCTGCTGATTTCCCATCGGTTGGACAAGCTTCTACGATGGGACTGATGATTACCTCGGTCAGGCCGCCACCGATGGCATAGATCACTACAGCGATGCAGATGCCGATATAAGGGTCGGAAAACAGATCGGGTAATATTCCTAATAAGATCAGACCTGCGGCTGCCATCACATGGGCTGCTATGGCAGCCGCCCGGTAGCCTATTTTATCTGCGTATTTTGCAGAGAGCAGATCAATGATAATCTGTGTGCAGAAATTGATGGTTACCAACAGTCCGATTTTAGAGAGGGGGATATGGTATGCTGTGTGAAACGTGACAAAAAGCAATGGTGCAAAATTATTAACGATGGCCTGTGTGATATAGCCGATGTAACTGGCAGCTATGGTATGTCTGAAATCATTGCGAATACTCATCATTTCCTCCATGCTCAAGCGTTTTGCGCTGAGATTCATTTAAAAATTCCCCGTCATAATATCATAAACCTGAAATAAATGTCAAAACACAGAACTTCTTGGGGTTCCACATTTTGTATGAACTGGTGTGAAAAGGCCACATCACAAACTGTGATGTGGAAATGTTGCATAAAATTGCACGCGGAAAACTTGTTTTCCGGATGCAATTTATATGCATAT
>JAUNIU010000099.1 GCA_030523265.1 Eubacteriales bacterium
GTTGTAATTTTACTGGTGGCATTTCTATGGTTTCACAATGCATTGCGAGAGAATATTAATGAAAATAATTATGAAATGATGCAGGAGACTGCCAGACAACAGTTGCTCAGCTTTGAGACGAAAATGCAGGGACAGCTTAATCAGTTACAGCTTTATGCCCGCAGTTTCAAGAATGTAGACATGAATGATTACAAAGCAGTGAAGGAAGCATTGAATGTGACTGAAGGTGTGGGGAGTTTTCAGACCATCGCTGTGGCAAATGTGACTGGTAAGTTGATGCAGAATAATAATACTTCCGCAGGCAATATCATGCGGGAGGAATATTTCAAGAAAGCAATGGCTGGTGAGCCGGCGATAGATATCGGTAGGACGTCGGAAGATACCGGGCAGCAGGAAATGCTTTTTGCTGTGCCCGTCTACCAAAAGGATGTGGTGATCGGTGTATTGGTGGGTACGGAACTGCAATCAAATATAAATGAGTCCGTTATGACAGATAGTTTTGGCGGAATCGGTGCTACATATATCATAGATCAGGATGGTGAAATATTATTACACAGCAAAAATAGTGAAGATATCCTGGAACAAGAGACTAATTTTCTAAATTATTTAAAGGGTGCAAAAGCAAGTGGTGTGAAAGATCTGTTCGGGCAGATGAAGGATGATCTGAACAAGAATTACACAGGTGTCTACCGATACCGGGTACAGGGAGCGGAGTATATTGCGATCCGCAATTTGGTAGACTTTAACGGCTGGAGTCTGATTTTACAGGTGAATGCTTCTTTTGTAAATTCCCAAAGCACCCAGATTCTGGTATATGTATTGCGTTTGATGCTCCTGGTGCTAATCAGTATGCTGGTGATCGTAGCGGCATTATTTCGATTACAGAGTCATTCGGATTTTCTGAAGAATAAAGCAGAACGCGATCTGTTGACCAATCTTTTGAATAAGAGGACATTTGAGCGGAGTGTGGAAAATATGGTAACCAATCATTCCAAAGATGAAGCGGGCGCATTGTTGATCATTGATTTGGATAATTTCAAAGGTGTCAACGATACTTTGGGACATATTGTGGGAGACCAGGTGTTATCCGGGGTGGCGGATAAGATGCGGGAGACATTCCGGCAACAGGATTATCTGGGGCGTGTCGGTGGGGATGAGTTTGCGGTATATCTGACTTTTACGAATACGATAGGGGAAGAGGAACGTCGGGATATTATTCAGTCCCGGGCAAAATACTTTTGCTCTGTGATTGGGGAGATTGCTGCCGAGATTGGACAAGAAGCAGTGATTTCTTGTAGTATGGGGATTGCTATGGACCCGGAGCACGGTATGACCTATGAACGCTTGTACGAAAGTGCAGATCAGGCATTATACAAGGCAAAGAATGCCGGGAAAAACCAGTATCAGATATGGGAAGCATAGAGGAGGTATTACAGAATGAGAAATAGATGGATTGCTATATTGCTGGTTTGCAGTATGATCTTATCCTGCGCCGCATGTAGCATGAAAAAAACAAAAGCTCCGGATGAAAAAAGTACAAAGGAACAGGCTTCCGGTCAGGATGGCAAACATAAAGATCCGAAAGATCCCAATGAGAAAATCACACTTCGGATCGGATTTTCTACGGATGCTTCGGATCCGCGTGTGGAGGCATCTAAAGTTTTTCAGAGTATGGTAGAAGAGCAGACCGAAGGCAGGATCACGGTGGAACTTCATGCAGACGGGGAACTGGGTTCTGATGCGGAATTAATCCAGGGGATCATTGACGGAAAAGTGGAAATGACTGTTTCCAGTGCCGGTAATTTTGCAAATTATGCCACAAAGGTAGGCGTATCTGCATTTCCATTTCTTTTTTCTAATTTTGAGGATGCATGGGCATTTATGGATGGGGAAGAGGAACGGAAGATAGAGGAAGAGTTAGAGGAATACAATATCAAAGTATTGGCTCATTTTGATAATGGATTTCGCTGTGTGACCACATCGAAAAAAGTGGGGCCGATTCAGTCGGTTGCCGATATGGAGGGATTGAAGATCCGTACACCGGAGAATCAGATTGTGATGGAGACTTTGTCTGCATTGGGTGCAAATCCTTATGTGTTGAACTTTACAGAACTATACAATGCCTTGCAAAAGGGAGAATTTGATGCACAGGAAAATCCCGTACCGATCATATATAATCACAAATTATATGAAGTACAGTCCTATCTGGCGGTGACCAACCATAGCTATGATGCGATGCCTTTCGTGATCGGGAATGATATCTGGGAGCAGCTGACCGAGGAAGATCAGGAGATTCTGCAGACGGCAGCACTGGAGGCACAGAAACAGAATCGTCAGATGATTCAGACCCAGACAGCAGAGTATGTCAAGAAGCTGGAAAAAAAAGGAATGACCATTACGTATCCGGATTTGGAAGAATTTAAGCAGGCAACCACAAAGGTATATGATTATTTTGCCGATTCCTATGGGGAAGAACTGATGAATCTTCTAAAAAATCAGTAGAATAGCTGTTATGGCAGGCGCAAATTTCTGATTTGCGCCGTCTCTTCGCAACAGAGTTGCTTAGAAATGAGGACTTTATGGATTATCAGGAAGCAATCGCATATATTACAGAGTTACAGGAGCGGAAGGGCAGCGAATATTCGCTGGAACCCATGCAGAGATTATGTACCATGGCGGGGAGGCCGGACCGGGCATTATCCACTGTGCATATTGCCGGGACCAATGGCAAAGGTTCTATCGGCACCTATCTGAGTCATATTCTGGCAAGAGCAGGTTATACCGTGGGCCGCTATGTGTCCCCTGCCTTGCTGGAATATCGGGAGCGAATCCAGCGGGTATGGTATGAGCCGGAGGAGACCGTGGCAGATAGCGATGATGTGGAACAAGGGAAGCCCTCTGACAATGGGGTGAAGACCCGGTATGTCTCAGAACGGGAAGTGGCAGAGAATATAACACGGCTGCAAAATCTGGTAGAGCAGATGGCAGAGCAGGGGTTGCAGACGCCCACTGCTTTTGAGATGGAAACGGTGATGGCGTTTCTGGTGATGAAGCAATGGCAGGTGGATGTGGCAGTGATCGAATGTGGTATGGGAGGCAGGACAGATGCTACCAATATCATCGAATCACCGATACTGTGTCTGTTTGCCCACATTGGACGGGATCACACCTGCTTTCTGGGGGATACCATTGCTGAAATCGCAGCAGAGAAATATGGTATTCTGAAATCCGGTACATCTGTTGTATCCGTAAAACAGGATATTATTGCAGAAGCGTTATTGCAGGAGAAATGTAAAGAGCTTGCGCTGCCCTTGGTGATGGCAGAGCCGGAGATGATTACAGACATTCATTATGATATGGATGTTACTTCGTTCCGGTACCGGGGATCTGTCCTTGAAATCGGACAGGCAGGGACCTTTCAGATCGAGAATGCCACAGCAGCAGTAGAAGCAGCGCATGTCCTGCGAAAGCAAGGATATACCAATATTACAGAGACTGCCATCCGGGATGCGCTGCGGTGGAGCAGATGGCAGGGAAGATTTGAACGTGTCTCCAAGACACCATATGTTATCGTGGATGGGGCACACAATCCACAGGCGGCAACGGAACTGAGACGTTCTTTGGAAGTCTATTTTCCAGGGGAATGTTTTACTTTTGTCTGCGGTGTTTTTCGGGATAAGGAGTATATACAGATCATGGATATCCTATTACCATTGGCAGCGCGGATCTACACCGTGACACCTCCCGGGGAGAGAGGATTGCCGGCGGAGGAGTTGGTAGAGAATGTGAAAACATGCATTACCCGGGGGACGAACCCGGCACTGGGGCAGCCACAGGAAAGTTCCAGTAAGATGCCAGAGGGATTGCCGGAACAGGGAAAGACAGTGCGGGCATGTACATCTGTAGCAGAAGCACTGGAACGGGTGGCGCAGGAAAGGGAACGTACCATTGTGTTTGGATCGTTGTCATTTTTACATGAAGTGTATGAATATTTCGCCCTTTAATCATCGCACATGCATGGTTTATCCGGCGGTATAGGACAATAGTTGATGAAGGGGGAACAGTTTGTATGTCGTCGAGTACAATCGAGTTTATGAGTCTGGTCAGAAAGAAACCATATGTCTTGTTTTTTCTGATTAGTGGAGTAATGCTTGTGGGTGCTGTTATGAATCTGCACAGTTATCTGGAGACTAGGGATTATATTCCTATGACGGGGGAAGTATCCGGGGTGGAACAGTATCAGATCTATCGGAAAGGGCACGCCTTTCCCCGATATCGCTATGATGTTACCTGGATTGATGAAGAAGGAAAGTTGCATACACAGTCTTTTGATGGACAGTTGGATAAGCCGGAAGAAGGGGAACAGTCGATCTTAGTTCGTCCGGATCAAAAGGGCGTGTACGTGGCAAAACGCAGCAGCATCACAGAAAATGAGCCGGTATTTTTCACGGTGGGAATCGTAAGTCTGCTGATCGGAATCGTATGTTATATCTATGCCTACAAGCGGAGGGACAACTCCAGAGAGGCCGTGATGGACCGGGCGGAAAATACGATGATTTATAGTGTTATATTGTTGATATGTTGTATGGTGGGGATGGGATATGTCATTTATGACATGATGCGGGATCGCAGGAAATTAGGATATATTAACAGTGTGTCGTATGATCTGATTGTGCTATTGATTATCACAATAGTGATTTGTATTTTGTTATATATCCGGGCTAAGAAGAAGTACGATAATTTATAGGATAGAGAGGATGGATGGTATGCAAATTGGTACAAAGAATTTTGATTTCCGGGGACAGTATGTTTATATTATGGGGATATTGAATGTGACTCCGGATTCTTTTTCGGATGGTGGCAGATATAATGATACCGACCGGGCGCTGCGTCATGTGGAGGAGATGATAGCACAGGGAGCGGACATCATCGATATCGGTGGGGAATCCACCAGACCGGGATATCAGAAAATTACGGTGGAGGAGGAGATTCAACGCGTCACCAGTGTGATCCGTCTGGTGAAGGAGCGGTTTGATATACCGGTATCCATCGATACTTACAAGGCACCTGTGATGGATGCGGCATTGGATGCTGGAGCAGATCTGGCAAATGACATCTGGGGACTGCAGTATGATGCGTTATACGCACCGGAGGGGCAGGATTCCGTCTGGCCGTGTGGTACTCTGGCACAGGTGGTGGCGAGACATCAGAAACCCGTATGCATTATGCATAACCGCCCGGAGCCGGTCTATGAGAATTTTCTGGAGGAGATGGTGCAGGATCTGACCCATTCTCTCACTATCGCAGAGAACGCTGGCATTGCGAAAGATCAGGTGATACTAGATCCAGGCATTGGTTTTGGTAAGACCTATGAAATGAATCTGGAGGTGCTGGCAAATCTGGATAGGCTGCAATCGTTTGATCTGCCACTGCTATTGGCGGCTTCCCGAAAGTCTGTCATTGGACTGACGCTGGATCTTCCGGTGGAGCAGCGGGAGGAGGGAACATTAGTCACTTCCGTGCTGGCTTCCTTATATGGCTGGGATATGGTGCGTGTCCATGATGTGGAGAAAAATGTACGTGCCATCCAAATGATGGAAAAAATTAAAGAGTTTCGTGAAAATCCGTGATTGTATTGCGCACCTTGGATTGACGATAAGCTTCCGGGGTCATTCCCTCTACCTTTTTAAATCGTTCTGTAAAATGACTGCAGGAGGAAAAACCCAGGAAAGCAGCAATCTCAGTACAGGTGGCGGTACTGTTCTCTAACATATAACGGGCAGAATGGCATTTTTGTTCCAGTAGAAACCGGCTGAGGTTCAGACCGGTTTCTTTTTTGAATAGACGGGATAAATAATCGGCGTTACAGGAAACGGCATCGGCGATCTCCTGGACGCGCAAGGGTGCTGTTAAATGCTGGTCGATATAGTCAATCGCCTGTATGACAGGCAGAGATGTGGGACGTCTCTTATTGCGGTTGTGCATGGTGTGCGTGAACTCCGTGATGGCATCCCGCTTGATCTGGGCCAATTTCACCGGATCGTGGGTCTGGTCGATCTGCCGTATATAGAGATCGCTCATCGTATAGCCCTCCTCGCCGGACAAACCCCCCTCGATACAAAACCGTGTAATCATGGCAATGAGAATGATTAGGTGATATTTCATATTGCGGAGAGTATCCAGAGATAATGTTCCCATACCCTCTGTAGGTTCAATCATCATATCCCCTTCCAAGACAGAGAGATCTCCCTGGGCAATGCTGCGGTAAAAGTGAAATTCTTTTTCTAATGGAATATGGTAGGCTTCATCCTCTCGCTGCTGTATTAATAATTGCTTTAATTCACGATTCATATGACGCTCCTTTCTGGCTCGGCCCGGCGTGCTGGTGAGTTCAATAAGTTTAAGGAATGTATGTTATTTGGTATTTTCTCTCAAGAACCAAGTTTGGTCGGAAATGTGATATATAAGACGGATATATTATATCATACAAATGCACATCTGGCTATGATAAGAGTGTGATGAAACAAGACATCACTGGGGAAGATAGTAGTAAACGGGATCGGGAGATCCGAAATGATGACATTGCTAAAGAAAGCAGATTGGAGGGATACACTATGAAACAGTGGAAGGGTTATCAAAAAGGCGTAAATTTAGGGGGATGGTTTTCACAGTGTGATTATAGCAAAGAGCGTTATGAGAATTTTATCCGCAAGGAAGATATACGGGATTTGTCCACATGGGGCATTGATCATGTACGCGTGCCGGTGGATTATAATCTGGTGGAAGGAGAAGCGGGAGAGTATCTGGAAGAAGGATTTGAATATATCCAGAGAATCCTGGATTGGTGCGGGGAATACGGACTGAATATGATACTGGATCTGCACAAGACAGCGGGATATTCCTTTGATGCGGATGAGCAGGAGGACGGCTTTTTCACACAAGAGGAATACCAGGAGCGTTTTTACCGTTTGTGGGAAGAATTTGCAAAGCGGTATGGGAAATACAAGGACCGTCTGGCGTTTGAATTGTTAAATGAAGTGACGGAGCAGTCCTATCGTGAAAAATGGAATGAAATCTATGGGAAATGTATTCGGCGGATTCGTGCTATCATACCGGATATTGCTATTCTGGTGGGTGGATACTGGAATAATAACGTCCGGGCAGTGAAAGATCTGGCGATGCCACAGGATGATTATATTATTTACAATTTTCATTGTTATGATCCGCTTATCTTTACCCATCAGGGTGCAAGCTGGACAGCGGGGATGCCTCTGGATTTCCGGTTTGCATACGACCAGACATATCAGAAGTATTATGATACTTTGGATGAGTTGTTTGGTGATTCCTATGGTGAGCTGCCAAAGATGGAAAATATGGAAGAACATTTTGGTGCAGACTTTTTCCGTACGCTATTCGCAGAAGCGATACGGATAGCAGAGGAGCGGGATGTGCCGCTGTATTGTGGAGAGTATGGTGTGATTGATCTGGCAGCTCCTGCGGATACGGTGAAATGGTATCAGGCGATTCATGAAGTCTTTGAAGAGTATGGTATTGGGCGTGCAGCCTGGACCTACCGGGAAATGAATTTTGGTCTGTCCGGCGAACATTATAGAGATATTCTGGAGGAAATAAAGCAGAATCTGTAATGCCATATACCATCCAGATGACGGAGGAGTGGGATATTGTCTGCGACAGGGGCAGCATGTATCGTGTTAAGGAAATCTTTAGATCTAAGACACGGCTTGTTCACATTTCTTTGCTATGATAGAAACATCAAAAGGGGCTACCGAGTTTTGAACAACGGGGTTTGGGGCACGGCTAGCTTCGACTAACAATAACGCAGACACATTCGGTGTCATTGACATATATTTCACCTTCCTTGTATGAATCCGGTTCCGGTGGGCATTTCCATCGGAGCCGGATTTTTGTTTAGACGTAAGATATAATATATGATAAAATGATAAGCAGATGTGGTTTCTATATAATGGGATTCGTCCACAGGTGGCGGTCAAGATACAGAGATATTAAACAGGTGAGTAATCTGACTGTAACAGGAGGTATCTATGAAAACTCTATTTTTAAGTGATCTGGATGGAACTTTGTTGCAACGAGATGCAACCATATCTCCGAAAAGTTGTGCCATCATTAACCGTTTGGTGGAACAGGGAATGATTTTTTCCTATGCCACGGCCAGATCCATTCATACGGCAGTATCGGTGACCCGGGGACTGCATGTGCGTGTGCCGGTCATTACGAAAAATGGGGCATTTATTGACGATATAGAGGGAAAGAAAACGCTGTGTGAAAATGTTTTTTCGTGGCAGGATACACAGGATATTTATGATCATTTACAGAAATATGGTATCAACCCTCTGGTATTTTCCGTCGTGGACGGGCAGGAGCGTTATTCGTATGATTGTGAGAATATGAGCAGAGGGGTGTTTAAGTTTGTAAAGGATCATGAAGGAGATTTTAGAGACCATCCGGTGAAGGGGAATGACACTATTTTGGAGGGAAAAGTTCATTACTTCACCTGTATCGGTGCTGTGGATGAATTGCAGGAGATCTATCAGCGGCTGGCGGGAGAGTATAATTGTATTTTTTCAAAAGATACCTACTCCGATGACCAGTGGCTGGAGATCATGCCAAAGTATGCGACGAAGGCATATGCGATGAAACAGTTGCAACAGTTGTGTGGTTGTGACCGGGTGGTGGTATTTGGGGATGGCATCAATGATGTATCCATGTTTGAGATGGCAGATGAATGTTATGCTGTCGGAAATGCGGTTTCTGCATTGAAAGAGATTGCCACGGACGTGATCGGTGAAAATGAGATGGATGGTGTGGCAGAATGGTTGCAACAGAGATTTCTACTATCATAAAAGGAGCGACAGTATGAAAAAGGCGCTAAAAAATGTATTATGGATAATGCTTCTGATCATAGTTGTATTCCTGTACTATGAAAAGGATCGAGTGATAGATCAGGTAATGCCTATATTATCCGACAAGAAATTAGTGGAAGCCAGAGAATTAAACGAGCAGACGCCAGAAGGATATACTTTTTATTATGATCAGTTGACGGACAAAGAGAAAACGGCGTACCGGGCAGTATTATATGGTGTTTTGCAGGAGCAGGACGAGTTTTATATTGGCGATGATTATACGAAAGAGGGGTTAAAGCGCATTATGTATGCGTTTACCTATGACTATCCGGAGTATTACTGGTGCCTGCAATATCAAATGAAAATCATAGCTGGTCAGGCATATTACATTATATTGGACAGGGAAGAGGACCAAAAGGAAATATCCGGGCAATTGGAATCGGAAGCAGCGAAAATTGTAAAGAAGGTATTGAAACAAAAGGGAAAATATAAACAGATCAAGGCAATATATGATTATATTATTCAGAATACCGATTATGTGGAAAATTCCAGATATGACCAGGATATCCGAAGTGTTTTATTGTTTCAACAGTCTGTGTGCAGCGGTTATGCCAAAACATTTCAATATCTATGCAAACTGGCA
>JAUNIU010000330.1 GCA_030523265.1 Eubacteriales bacterium
TATTTAGTGATGGGATATGTGGAAGGAATTACTTTAAAGGAATATATCAAAAAACGAGGGGCTTTAGATGGAGATGCTGTGTTAAAGTTGATGAAACCAGTGATAGAGGCATTGGCGAGTATACATGAGGAAGGAATTATTCATCGGGATATCAGTCCGGATAATATACTTATAAATAATAAAGGAAAATTGGTGCTCATTGATTTTGGTTCTGCGAGACAGGAGCAAAATATACCAACACATAGTATGACGGTAATGTTTAAAAGGGGGTATACGCCGACAGAACAATACCAAGGACGAGGCAGACAAGGGACCTGGTCGGATGTATATGCTTTATGTGCAACTATGTATTTTATGTTGACGGCTATTACACCTTATGAATCTATTGATCGGATGTTAGGGGATGAATTGGTTTCTTTGGAGGAAATGCTAGGTATCAATCTGACTGCTTCGGTAAAATCAATTATTATGCAAGGGATGGCAGTTCAGGCGGATAAACGTATTCAGAATATGCCGCAACTTTTGGAAAAACTGTATCGGAGACAGGGGCGAATCTCTTTTGGTGATGTTAAAAAAAGAAATTTATGGTCAGTGGCATTGACTGTATTAATCCTTGGAATAGGAATATATACAATTTTATGGTGTCAATGGGATCAAAGAACACAGAGATTAGTTGGGATGCAGGACAATATGCCAACGGAAATACCTGCAGAGGAAAAGGTAATAAATTTCCCAGAGAAAGAAGAGACAGGAGATAAAATACAACAGACCCAGTTACCAACGCAAAAGAGCCAAGAACGAAAGTATAAGGTACCGTCTGTAACGGGATTAAATTATAGGGATGCAATTATAAAACTAAAGAATAAAAAGTTCAAGATCAAGAAAGTATATCAGAATGATACAAAGCCAAAGGGGATTGTAATAAAACAGAACAAAAAGGCGGGGAAAACCTTGAGTCAGGGCACAGAAATCACATTGACGATTAGCAGGGGAGAGAGTGAAAATCAACCTATGGGAACAACGGTTCCAAAGAATACGAAAGCACCAAAAACTCAAAATTCCGCTAAAAGCAAATCAGAAATTGATGACTTTGTGGCAACGATACCATGATGAAAATTGGTTATATTATAGGAGATCGGAATGAATATACGGAGCGATTTGTATTTAATGAGTATATTGGAAATACCTGAAGAAATAGAAGACAGAGGAAAAACAAGTTATCGCAGGTTTCTTGAAAAAGCCAGAAAACCCTATCCGGCTACATATCCTACGATGCGGCGATGGTTTGGGCTGCATGGTTTTACAACGCCAAACAGAGAACAGGCATATGGTATTGCTTTCTCGCTGGAATTATCGCCAGAGGAGTTAAATAACCTGTTAACGAAAGGGTTGTTGGAAACTGGGGTTCAATACAATGATTATAAAGAGATCATTTTTTTGTATGGGTTGGCAAATCATCGTTCTTACGAAGAGGCACTTGGGATGATTGATGAGTTCGAGGGATGTTT
>JAUNIU010000100.1 GCA_030523265.1 Eubacteriales bacterium
GAATTATACATATCGTATGCTGGGATGTGGGGAAAATATGTTACATGGTGCGAAATTAACTATTTTCCTAACAGTATTGACGGTTATCTTTGGTGTGATTCTGGGAATGTTTTTGGCGCTGGGTAAAATGTCCAAAAAGAAAATAATAAATCGGTTGTCCAGTGCATATATTTTCTTTTTTCGTGGCACACCGTTATTAATCCAGTTGTTTGTAGTCTATTTTACGATACCGGGTCTGTTTGGATTTGCATGGCGGGATTTGTTTGATTCGACATCAACTTCTGCCGTATACGAGGGAGCTTTTGTGGCATCCTTGATTGCTTTTTCGTTAAATTCTGGAGCGTATTGTGCAGAAATTATTCGTGCTGCCTTACAATCCATTGATAAGGGGCAAAGCGAGGCCGCAAAAGCATTAGGGATGAATTATGCGCAGACAATGATCAAAATTATTATTCCGCAGTCGATTCGTCGAATGATTCCGCCGATCTGTAATGAATTTATCATGATATTAAAAGATGTTTCTCTGGTTTTTGCGATTTCTTTGATGGACATTACGACAGTTTCCAAGAATATCATGACTAGTGAAGGTTCCTATCTGGTGTTTATTCCAGCATTAATTATCTATCTGATCATTACAGCATTCTTTACTTGTATTTATAATGCATTGGAAAAGAAGTTTTCGGTGTACGAATAGGAGGACAGATAGATGGAAAGTAAATATATTTTAGAAACAGAACATGTCAGTAAACGTTTTGGTGATCTGCAAGTCCTAAAGGACATTAATCTACGTGTGAAAAAAGGAGAGGTGATCTGCATTATCGGTCCCTCCGGCGCGGGAAAATCCACTTATCTGCGTTCGCTGAACCAGTTGGAAAAGATCACCAGTGGAAAGATTTATATTAAAGGAGATCTGTTTTTGCATCGGGAACATAACCGTACGGTGGAAAAGATCGCGGGAGAAAAACGGCGCGAACTTTTGTTGGAGATGGGAATGTGTTTTCAACGTTTCAATTTGTTTCCTCACAAAACGGCATTAGAAAATGTTATGATTGCTCCTGTGACTGTAAAAAAAGAGAAGAAGGATGTGGCATATGCAGAAGCTCTAAAGCTACTGGAGAGTGTTGGATTAGCAGATAAAGTAGACCAGTATCCAAATCGCTTGTCAGGTGGACAGCAGCAACGTGTGGCTATCGCCAGGGCTTTGGCAATGAAGCCGGAAATTATGTTATTTGATGAGCCGACCTCTGCTTTGGACCCGGAATTGGTGGGTGGCGTGTTGCAGGTTATGAAGAATTTGGCACAGGAAGGCATGACTATGTTGTGTGTGACTCATGAAATGGGTTTTGCAAGAGAAGTGGCAGACAGGGTATTGTTTATGGCAGATGGTATTATTGCGGAAGAAGGTACGCCGGATGAAATTTTTTCCAGTCCGAAGAACCCTAGAACGCAGAGTTTTCTCAAATCTATCCTGAATGCATAGAAGATAGGAGTAATTATGGAATTACAAGAGATACATAAAAGACAGCGTAATTCTTGCTTATTAGTATTGACGGCTTTTATATGGGGTGTGGCATTTGTCGCCCAAAGTGCCGGAGGGGATGCGGTTGGTCCCTACAGTTTTAATTGTATTCGATCCCTGATGGGTGGAATCGTGTTGTTGCCTGTGATACGGTTTCTGGACCAAATGCGTTTGACGGAGAGGAAACCAGCTTCAAGGGAAGATCGGAAATTTCTTTTAATCGGTGGAATTTCTTGTGGAGTAGCGTTGTTTGTTGCCAGTACCTTACAGCAGTTGGGCATCTATCTGGGATCTACGGCAGGAAAGGCTGGATTTCTCACAGCATGTTATATGTTGATTGTCCCGGTTTTGGGATTATTTCTTCATAAACGATGCGGTTGGAATGTTTGGCTTGGAATCATCATTGCAGTGGTGGGACTGTATCTGTTATGTATACAGGGAGATTTTTCGTTACAATTTTCGGACTGTCTGTTGTTGCTTTGTGCGCTGGCATTTTCCATACATATTTTGGTGATCGATCATTTTACAGCGCGTGTGGATGGTGTGCGTATGTCTTGTATTCAATTTTTTGTCAGTGGCTTTTTGTCTGTTATCCCTATGTTTTTTGTGGATATGAAACATTCTCTGTCGGGGATATTGGAGTGGGCACCGGCATTTGCCAATCCATATGCCTGGATTCCGCTTTTGTATGCCGGTATTATGTCCTGTGGAGTGGCATATACCTTGCAGATCGTGGGACAGCAGGGAGTAAATCCCACAGTTGCCTCTCTTCTGATGAGTTTGGAGTCCGTGTTTTCGGTGCTGGCAGGCTGGGTAATTTTGGGAGAAGCATTGTCGGTAAAGGAGTTTTTTGGATGTTTTTTGATTTTCTGTGCTGTGGTTCTGGCACAGCTGTCATTATCTCCTGCACATAGAAAGCGGTCGGAGGCGTGATATATGAATATATTTGATATTATAGGTCCGGTGATGGCAGGTCTTTCCAGTTTCCTATTGACAAATCGTTCCAATCCGACTAAGATAAACCTATATGAACAAAGACGATGACAGAGACAGTAACCCTCTGAAGAAGCCATAGTGAGTCCGGGATAGTGGAAACCGGATGTGGAGTAAGAGATGGTGAATATCACTCTAGAGTTGTAAACTGGAAAATCAGAATCATATTTTGACAGTACAGTTTGCCGGCACCCACCGTTAACAGGGTCATGTATCGAATGTGATACCGCATTCCGTACATCAGATAGGTGGTTACGATAGTTATACTCTCGTCCTATTTGGGACGGGAGTTTTTCTTTTTTGATCTGGGTGCGGGAAGCTCCTTTTTCCCATCCGAATCCTTTTATAGAAAGAAGTTAATTTAAGTCTGTTCATATGTAAAGAAACTAATGTTACTCGCCGGGCGGCGAGCATGAAAAATGGAGGTAAATCAAATGTACGAAAAAGTTTCGACAGACCTGAACTTTGTTGACCGTGAGAAAAATGTCGGCAAATTCTGGCGCAACCAGCAAATTTTTGAAAAGTCCATGAAAGCCCGGGAAGGGAATCCGGTTTATACCTTTTATGATGGACCGCCTACTGCTAACGGGAAGCCTCATATCGGTCATGTGCTGACTCGTGTAATCAAGGATATGATTCCGCGCTATAAGACAATGAAAGGTTACATGGTGCCACGCAAAGCCGGATGGGATACTCATGGTTTGCCGGTAGAGCTGGAGGTCGAGAAATTGCTTGGCCTGGATGGCAAGGAGCAGATCGAGGAATATGGTATGGAGCCATTCATCAAGCAATGTAAGGAATCTGTCTGGAAATATAAAGGCATGTGGGAAGATTTCTCCGGCACCGTTGGTTTCTGGGCAGATATGGATAATCCATATGTCACCTATGATGATAACTTCATCGAGTCAGAGTGGTGGGCACTAAAAGAGATCTGGAATAAAAGATTATTATATAAAGGATTTAAGATCGTTCCTTACTGTCCTAGATGTGGGACACCTTTGTCTTCCCAGGAAGTGGCACAGGGCTATAAATTAGTCAAAGAACGTTCTGCCATTGTTCGTTTCAAAGTAGTAGGGGAAGATGCCTATTTTCTGGCATGGACGACTACGCCTTGGACACTGCCTTCCAACGTGGCATTGTGTGTGAACCCGGAGGATACCTATATTAAGGTCAAGGCAGCAGATGGATATACGTACTATATTGCAGAAGCATTGGCAGATACCGTATTAGGTAAACTGGCAGATGCCGAAAATGGTGTTTCCGCATATGAAGTATTAGAGCGTTATAGCGGTAAAGATCTGGAGTACAAGGAATATGAACCACTGTATGCCTGTGCCAGGGAATGTGCGGATAAGCAGCACAAGAAGGGATTCTTTGTAACCTGTGACAGTTATGTTACCATGTCCGATGGTACTGGTATCGTGCATATCGCGCCTGCTTTTGGTGAAGACGATGCCACGGTGGGACGCAACTATGATCTGCCATTCGTACAGTTTGTTACGGGTAAAGGTGAGATGAGTGAGGAAACTCCATTTGCTGGTTTGTTTGTCAAGAAAGCAGATCCGGAGGTATTAAAAGATCTGGATGCATCCGGCAAGTTATTTGATGCGCCAAAATTTGAACATGATTATCCGCATTGCTGGCGTTGTGATACACCACTGATTTACTATGCACGTGAGTCCTGGTTTATCAAGATGACAGAAGTGCGTGATGATCTGGTACGCAATAACAATACTGTCAACTGGATCCCGGAATCTATCGGTACCGGACGTTTCGGGAACTGGTTAGAGAATATTCAGGACTGGGGTATTTCCCGTAACCGTTATTGGGGAACCCCGTTAAATATCTGGGAGTGTGAAGGCTGTGGCAAACAGGAATCCATCGGCAGCCGTGCGGAGTTGGCAGAGCGCAGCGGTAATCCGGATAATGCCAAGGTTGAACTGCACCGCCCGTATATTGATGAAGTGACCCTTACCTGTCCGGATTGTGGCGGTACGATGAAACGTGTACCGGAAGTGATTGACTGTTGGTTCGATAGTGGTGCGATGCCATTTGCACAGCATCATTATCCATTTGAGAATAAGGAGTTGTTTGAACAGCAGTTTCCGGCACAATTTATCTCAGAAGCGGTGGATCAGACCCGTGGCTGGTTCTATTCCCTGATGGCTGAGTCCACCTTATTATTTAACAAGGCTCCATATGAGAATGTTATTGTATTGGGTCATGTGCAGGATGAGAATGGGCAGAAAATGAGCAAGTCCAAGGGAAATGCGGTAGATCCGTTTGAGGCATTAGAGCAGTATGGTGCAGATGCCATCCGCTGGTATTTCTATGTCAACAGTGCACCTTGGCTGCCTAACCGTTTCCATGGAAAGGCAGTACAGGAAGGACAGCGTAAGTTCATGGGTACGTTGTGGAATACCTATGCATTCTTCGTATTGTATGCTAATATTGATAAATTTGATGCTACGAAATATACCTTGGAATATGATCAGCTGCCAGTGATGGATAAGTGGTTATTATCTCGCCTGAATAGTACGGTTAAGGCTGTGGATGAAAATCTGGCCGCCTATAAGATTCCAGAGACTGCCCGTGCATTGCAGGATTTCGTAGATGAGATGAGTAACTGGTATGTACGTCGGTGTCGGGATCGTTTCTGGGCAAAGGGAATGGAGCAGGATAAAATTAACGCATATATGACATTGTACACAGCTCTGGTGACCATCGCGAAAGCAGCTGCCCCGATGATTCCATTTATGACGGAAGATATATACCGCAATCTGGTATGCTCTGTCGATGCAAGTGCTCCGGAGAGTGTACATCTGTGTGATTTCCCAGAGGTAAATGAAGCGCAGATCGATGCAGAGTTAGAAGCGGATATGCAAGTGGTATTAGAGGCTGTAGTATTAGGTCGTGCCTGCCGTAATACAGCCAACATCAAGAATCGTCAGCCGATTGGCAAGATGTACGTAAAAGCGGACAAGAGTTTATCCCAGTTCTATCTGGATATTATCAAGGATGAGTTAAATGTTAAGGCAGCCGAGCAGACCGATGATGTCAGCGCGTTGACCACATATACCTTCAAGCCACAGTTAAAGACTTTGGGTCGCCGTTTTGGTAAGAATATCAATGCTGTGCGTGAGATTTTGGCTGGTTTAGATGGACAGAAGGCGATGGCAGAGTTAAAGGAACAGGGAACTCTGACGATCACCGTCGATGGCAATGCAGAAGCATTGGCAGAGGAAGATTTGCTGATTGAAGCGGCGCAGATGGAGGGCTTTATCTCGGATAGTGATCATGGTATCACGGTGGTACTGGATACCAATATGACACCGGAGTTGTTAGAAGAAGGATTTGTCCGCGAGATCACCAGCAAGATTCAGACTATGCGTAAGGATGCTGGTTTTGAGGTGACAGATCATATCCGTGTCAGCATGCAGGACAATGTCAAGGTGCAGGAGACAGTAGAAAAGAATGCAGCACAGATCCAGGCGGATGTATTGGCAGACGAGATCGCATATGATGCGGCAGCAGGATTTACAAAGGAATGGAGCATCAATGGCGAGAAAGTTACCTTAGGTGTGGAGAAATTGTAGAACTAGTGTAATACTGTGATGTGAACCGAACTGGTCCCGGGGAGTAGATAAAAGTATCTGACCCGGGATCTGTTTTTTTCAAATAGGTAATTTCCCGTATTGGAAGGCTCGTCTTCTGCTTAATAGGGAGAGTCGAAATATCGCGAATTATCGTGAAATATGACGACAAAAACGCATAATAGTGGCACAATAAAAATAGAAAATTATATTGGTACGGGGTAAAATATGGATAAAAAATGAGTGGGAGAAGTAGCAGTAGATTAGTGGTATCGGTTATCTATGTGTATGTCTCCCATGGTATTGATGGGGGAAAAATGAAAAAAATCAAATATTTATCAAACAAAATCAGTTTTCTATTATTCATTTGTCTTATCACAACATCGGTATATTTCCCGAATTATTCCATAAGTGCAATGGCTGCCGTAGATGATAATATGGTCCATGCCGGTGATGCAAAGATATTATCATGGGAAGATACGGAAGTGAAATTCGAGGTAAATAATGTGTTTTCCAATGGATTTAATGTCAGCGTCACAATAAGGAACAAGGGCAAAGGGGAATTACAAAACTGGTGTATTAAGCTCGATCAGTCTTATTCTATTTTGAATATATGGAATGCGGAAGTAATATCAAGTGAAAAGGATTCTATCATTATCAAAAATGCCGGCTATAACAGAGATATTTCTGCAGGTGGTGAAGTGACATTTGGATTCTACGCGGGCGGAGAGTTTTCCGATTTTCCGGAAAATTATATTTTTGTGGGCGGGACGTCTGTACTTGATGCGTCGGAATATTCTATTAACTACGGTATAGAAGAAAAGTGGCAGGATGGATTTAAGGCGGAAGTGACTATCACCAACCAATCAACCATTACTCTTGTGGATTGGGCCATTACATGCAATTTTGATTATGAGATAACGAATATTTGGAATGCCAAAATCAAAACGCATGAAGATGCCATCTATGAATTTGAAAACGCAGGGTATAATGCGGACATTAAGCCTGGGGAAAAGATAACATTTGGATTTATTGTATCAAAAGGAATCCCCACAAGTAAATTATCAGCGATCAGTCTTACTTTTTTCAACGATACATCAGAAGAGAATCAATGTATTGTAAAGTTTGATCCCTGCAGTGATAATGTGACTGGTGTTCCGAAGGATATTCCGGTTACAAAAGGATCATTATTAACCAGACAGGATTATCCGAAACGAGAGGGATGGTACTTTCTTGGCTGGTACAAAGATAAAGATTATAATAACTATTTTGATTTTGATGAGGATACCATCAATCAAGATATGACCTTATATGCCAGATGGCTTAGCCTTGAGGATGACACAGATTCTGACAAGGATGGATTAACAGATTCCATCGAAGATTATATTGGAACCGATAAGAAAGAGAAGGACACGGATTCGGATGGACTTTCCGACTATTTTGAAATCAACCAGTCATACACAAATCCTCTATGCAATGATACCGATGGAAATGGCATTTCGGACGGTGATGAAGATTTTGATAAGGATAATCTGTTAAATAAAGAGGAAGAAGAGTATGGTACCAAAGTAAATGTATCCGATACCGATGGTGACGGCATATATGACGGCAAAGAGATCCATGAGACCGGGACAGACCCGCTAAAAGCGGATACGGATACCGATTCTTTGCCGGATGGCAGTGAACTAAAAATGGGTCTCGATCCGTTAAAAATGGACACGGATGAGGATGGAATTAAGGATCCGGAGGAAGAAATAGAGCAGATAAAAGGCGGTGATCCAAAGGATAGCGCCGGTATCATGAAAGATATTCGTGTAAGGATGATATGTAAAGGGGCGCTGTGTGACAATCTTACGATGGAAAATACATTTAACAAAGATGTAATGTCTTCCAATGTGGTTGGTCTGGTTGGCTGTCCTGTGGAAATTACGCCATCCTCTGAGCTGGAATTTGATGAGGCGGAGATTATTTTTACTTATGATGCGTCCAAATTGGGAGATGTCAAGGAAGAAAATCTTCGGGTAATGTGGTATGATGAGAAAAACGATAAATATGTCATATTTGATAATAGCAAGGTAGATACGGAAGCGCACACCGTTTCCTGTGTGACGACACATTTTTCGACTTATCTGGTTGTGGATAAGAAACAATGGGATGCCGTCTGGTCCAAAAATGAAAGTTTATTTAAGAATGTCATGGATGCAATCCATGGGATTGGTTCGGGGAAACCACATGAGTATAAATGTTATGAAAATGGAAAAACCTGGGAAGAAGCAAAGAAATATTGCGAAGAACAGGGTGGTCATCTTGCGACGATTACCTCAAAGGACGAGCAAAAAATAGTGGAATCCCTAATCCGGGCGGAAGGCAGTAAAAATCTCTATTGGCTGGGAGGATATCGGAATTTACAGAGCAATGAATGGTGCTGGATTAATGACGAGAAATGGGAATATGATAATTTTCAGGAAGGACAGCCGGATAATGCATATGGAAAAGAAGATAAATTAGTGATATACCGAAATAAATATCCGGGAATGTCAGGAGACTGCTTTGGACTGTGGAATGATTTGAAAGCCGATGGTTCTTATAATGGAGATACAACATATTATTATGGACAAAAAAATTTAGGATTTATATGCGAATGGGATGGGGTAGATACGAGGGATTCGGATCAGGATGGTATTTTAGATATTGTTGAAAAAAGTGGTTATATGCTATCGAATGGTCAGGTAATTGCCTCTGATCCTACGGAAAAGGATACGGATGGCGATGGTCTGACCGATGCGGAAGAAATGGGCGCAGAACCGGAAATTTCTTCCGTTAAGACAGAGGATGGGGAATATACGATCATCGTCTGGCATCTGAAAAGCGATCCGAATAAAAAGGACAGCGATAATGACGGACTGTATGATGGGAAGGCCAGATGTATTGGAGACAGAGAGGTTGCGCCGGCAGATCCGGATGATATGACCATGAATGTGCCGGCCGGGTTAATGGATACCCATGTGATGCAGCAGGAAGTCGGAATGACGGCGGAAAACTACGACATCAGTGAAGCATCGTCAAGCCAGGAGGACTTGGTCCAAAATATAGTAAAAGAACTGGAAAAACTGCCAGGCGTCAAAAATAAACAGGAACTTGCGGCTGTGATCGTCAATGAGTTATTGAAAGCACAAGCCTGTGTGAAAAACATTACCGGCAATCACTTTGATACCAAGACGCAGGAGGCGGTGATCAAAAGCCTTAAGTATACACTAGCGGTAATACGGTTCTTCTCCGAGGGGGATATTCCGGAAGGTCTCGGAGCAAGGATACTCAATTTCGTTCCAGATGATCAACAGATCGC
>JAUNIU010000101.1 GCA_030523265.1 Eubacteriales bacterium
AGTGGTTTTCTCCTTTTCTTTATTTCTGTATGATATTATATGCACAATAAAGAATAGTGTTAGTGGCAATTTACTTTCTATTTTGTCCTAGGTACCGTGGGCATGGAGGACAGGTTGTTGTCTTCAGTTTCGTCGGGAATTGATTTCAGATATTCCGTATCTTTATTATGGGCGATTCCCACACCACGGATCTCACCGGAACGCGCCAGGGCAACGCCCTCAGAGCGGCTGACGATACGCTCATCGGACAACTGATAGCCGGAGACTCTGCCGTGGTCTTTGACCAGACCAGTGATGGTAACTGCATTTTCTTTTGGTGTTGGGATATCGTCCAAAGCCATTTTAGGCAGGGATGTTCGCAAATTTTGATTCATGATATACCTCATTTCTGTGTTATTTTTCTTTAGTATAAGCAATGTTTTAAAATGTATTCACACAGAATTTTGAAAGAAAGGCTAATCAGAAACATATTTAAATCTATTATTTCCCCTTGTTATCTTGTACAACATTTTCCAGTGCTTTCCTTCTGCGTCGTTCATGCGCCAGCTCTTCTTTGATCTCGTCCATGCGACGGAAGATATCTGCGATTGCCTCCTGTTCATTTTCAGGATTCCGTCGTTCGTCGTCTGTATTTCTTGCTTCAATATCCTTACGGAATAAAGTTTTGAATGCGACACGCACAAATGGCTGAATAAAGAATAATTGCGTAAAATATGCAAACGGAAAGTTAAAACAGATCAGTTTCAGCCAGTTTGCCAGCAATGTAAATATATCAAATCCCATGTAATATGGATAGTACAGAAAGGCAGCGAAAAAGCTCATGGCTGGACACATGATGCCTACAGTTGCACAGATAATAGCGGTCTCAAACAGCATCGGGTGGTTTTTGGCCGGATTAAATACACGACAGGCTAATTTGAATGACATAGGACTTCCCACTAGATTTTCCAGCACATAAGCCAGGCAAAATTCTAACAAAATGCATCCCCAGATGGGAAGATATGTACCCAGCATATATACTCCGCCCTGCTTATTGAGTGCAGCGAGTACGCTGGTAGTTCCGTTTACGTTCATTAAGGTGTTACCATTAATCACATACAGGCTGTAAAATACATAGGCATGTACCGTGATCAACACTGTGATAAATGCAAATACCATTCTTTGAAATTGATTTCGTGGCATAATTTTTCTCCTCCTTTGTCTGCACGAAAAAAAACACATGTTGATGCTTCCGCAATGCAAATCGGATAAATGTTCCGTGATCAGATTTACGTGCGTAGCACAACATGTGTCATCATTTTCTCGTATTTAATACCTGCTAAATCTATCACAAAAATATTTGCATTGTCAAGAATTTTTTGCTACCGGATTTTTTTAAAAAAATTCTTGACATCTTTCAAAAATCTAGCTAAAATATGTTACGTCGAGTGGCAGGAAGCGTAAATCCAGATGGATTTGCGCTTTCTTTTTTTGCCCTAAACTTCTTCCGGTGCAGGAGAACCACTCGGATCATTTAACAACTAATAAAATAAAGGAGGACATATGAGTCAGGAAATTACAATGAATAAGATGGGGACAGAGCCTGTTCCTAAAATTATGTTTACAATGGGAGTCCCTATTATTTTATCTATGGTATTACAGGCATGTTATAATATTGTTGACAGTATGTTTGTGGCAAGGATTCCGGATTCGGATGGTGTTGTTCATATGGGTGAGTACGCAGTGAATGCGCTGACACTGGCATTTCCGGTACAGATGTTGATCGTGGCATTTGGTATCGGAACGGGTGTGGGTGTCAATGCATTGCTGGCAAAAAGCCTGGGACAGAATGACCGGCAAAAAGTGGCAAGGGTGGCAGGAAATGGTCTGACACTGGCGCTTATTATTTTTGTCTGCTTCTTTTTGTTTGGATTATTCGGAATTGATATTTATCTGAAAAGCCAGACTTCAGACCCGGTAATATTGTCTATGGGCAAAACATATTTGAGAATTTGTACCTTGCTGTCTTTTGGTATTGTACTGTTTTCTATTTATGAAAAATTGTTACAGTCAACGGGAAAGACGGTATATTCCACCATTGCACAGATAGCCGGGGCGGTTGCCAATATTATATTGGATCCGATCTTTATCTTTGGGTATTTTGGGTTGCCGGCAATGGGAATCGCCGGTGCTGCATATGCCACTGTCATTGGTCAGGTGGTATCTATGTTGGTGGCTATGTTTTTCCATTACCGGAAAAATAAAGAAGTCCCTAACGGATGGAAATATCTGAAGCCAAGTGGGCGTATCATAAAGGAAATTTATACGATTGGTTTGCCTGCCATCATTATGCAGGCATTGATGTCCTTTATGACATACGGTGTCAACATTATATTTGGCCGCGTTTCTGTAGCCACGGTAACCGCATATGGTATCTTTTACAAAATCCAACAGTTTGTTTTCTTTGCCGGATTTGGTTTGCGAGATGCGATCACACCGATTGTATCCTTTAACTATGGTATGGGTAATAAAAAGAGAGTAAAAGAAGGAGTACGAATTGGTATCTTGTATACCGAGATCATTATGCTGCTGGGTATCATATTGTTAGAAATTTTTGCAGAACCGCTTGCCAGCCTGTTTGGATTATCCGATGAGACGGCTTCTCTGTGTGTTCTTGCGATCCGTATTATATCGACTGGTTTCTTATTTGCAGGTGGAAATATTGCTCTGCAAGGTGTATTCCAGGCATTGGGCTGCGGTATCAGTTCTCTGGTGGTATCGTTGCTGAGACTATGTGTTGTGGTACTGCCTCTGGCGTATTTATTTACTACTTTTGCCAATGCCAAATTCCTGATATGGTTGGCATTTCCAATTGCGGAATTGGTAGCACTTCTGGTAGCCGTTGTGTTAATGAGCCGGGCAAACAAACAGATCATTAAACAAATGAAGGATGCGTAAAAAGTAATAGAAAGCATAGAAAAGAGGTAAAATATGAAAAATATTATTACAATCAGCCGTCAGTTTGGGAGTGGCGGGAGAAGTATCGGGAAAGCAGTAGCCGAGAGATTGGGATATGACTATTTCGATAAAGACTTAATCGAGAGAATTGCCAAAGAGTCGGGTCTGTCTAAGGATTATATCGAGAAAAACGGAGAACATTCTCCGGGAACCAATATATTTAGCTATGCTTTTGTGGGAAGAAACCGGAGAGGAGAATCGGTGGAAGACTATCTGTGGAATAAGCAGAGAGAGGTGATACTAAATATAGCAGACAAGGGAAATTGCGTTATTGTGGGTAGATGTGCAGATTATATTCTGCGTGACAGAGAGAATTGTCTGAATGTTTTTGTGCATTCTGATATAGAAAAGAGAGCAGAACGAATTGTAAAACTGTATGGGGAAACAGACCAGAAGCCGAAGAAACGTCTGATGGATAAGGACAGAACCAGAAAGTTAAACTACAAATATTATACAGACAGAGATTGGGGAATGTCACAAAATTATCATTTATCGCTGGATAGTGGCGTGATCGGTATAGAACGGTGCGAGGAGTTGATTGCGACACTGGCGCAGGAATTATAGGAGCGTTGCAATCGTGTTTCCCGATTGCGCGGTTTGACAAATATGTTTAAGATCCATGCCTGGCAGACAGTTATGTTTGCCAGGCATGATTGCGTCTTGACGTTACAGTTTTGTTACTTTTATGTTATAACATGATAAGAGAGGAAGCAGTTTGATGGCAAGGATGGAAAGGAAGGGCGCATGGAACAGATTTTGATCGTGGAAGATGATAAACATATTAGTGAATTGATGCGCAGAAACCTACAGCTGGTGGGATATCCCTGTGTGGTATGTCACGATGGAAGACAGATGGAGGACTGTCTGGCAAGGCAGCAGTTTGCCCTGATCTTGTTAGATGTGATGTTACCCGGACTGTCTGGATTTGATCTGATCGATAGATGTGGAGAAACTCCCGTTATTTTTGTTACCGCGAAAGGGGAACTGGAGGATAAAATACAGGGATTGACCTTAGGTGCGGAGGATTATATTGTCAAACCTTTTGAAATGATGGAATTGATCGCTAGAGTGAATGTTGTTCTGAGACGGTTTCGCAAAGAAGAGCTCTGCTTTTGCCTGGGTGACGTGGAGGTGGCATTGGACCAGAGGATTGTGAAACGGAATGGAAAGGAAATAGGCCTGACACCACGGGAATTTGCTCTGTTGGAAGTGTTGGTGGAAAATCGGAATATTGCCCTTTCCCGTGATAAGCTGCTGGAATTGGCATGGGGATACGATTATGAAGGAGAGACGAAAACCGTGGATGTGCATATTCAGCGTCTCCGCAAAAAACTGGGATGGGAAAATTATATACGGACTGTGATAAAAGTAGGATATCGTCTGGAGGTAGACGGATGAAAGTATGGCAAAAAATTTATCTGGTAGTCTTGTGCATTAGTGTATTGTTTGTCAATATGGGGATTTATGCTGTATTTCAAACCACCTATCAGAAAAACATCGAGACAGAACAGGTGCGTGGTGAGGTGGACTATACTGTTATCAGTAAAAATATTCAGAAAAGTATGCAGGCAATGGATGAACAGGGCAGACTGACCAGGGAAGCAGCGGCCGATCTGATCAAGATTTATGAAGAGGATCATGCCAAACAGGAGATGCAGATCAAATTATGGAAAAATCAGGTTCAGTTATACCCGAAGAAATGGGAAAAGATACCGTATCCTACCACAGAGACACAGACCAGGATCACCATACGGGGGAAAAGGCAGAAAAAAGAGTTAGTGGTGGTCAGTGCATGGAAGCAGGATCAGGATGTCTATTATTTATATATGAATTATCCGCTGAAGGAGTTAAATGCCACATGGAACCAGTTGCATCGGATCTATCTGGTGGTCAGTTTTGGGATCTCTCTGGTGTTAGCGTTTTCCTTATATCTGATGTTGCGTTTTCTGCTGCGCCCGCTAAAACGTCTGGAAGAGCATGTCCTGGCGATACGGGAAGGAGATTATTCCAGCCGGATCGAGATGCGGGGGGATGATGAGTTTGCCAGATTGGGAGAAAATATCAATGCCATGGCAGATACGATAGAGACTACGATGCATAGATTACAGGAAGACAGTCAGAAAAAGGAACAACTGGTGGATAATCTGGCACATGAGATGAAGAGTCCGCTGACCAGCATCTATGGATTTGCAGAATATTTGATGAAAGGCCGGGTAGAGCCGGAAGAAGCCATTGAGTGTTATTCGTATATCATGGAAGAAAGCCAGCGCATGAAAGATATGTGTTATGTGCTGATGGATCTGTCCGAAATTCGGAACAAGCAAATAACATTTTCCGATTTTTCAGCGAAAGAGTTTGTTGCCGGATTGGAAATGCTTGCCAACAGGCGGCAGTCAGAATGTTTAGAGACTGAGAAAGTATCCATCCGCTGGAATAATCTTATGCCTGAGGGACAGAAAATTTATGGAAACCGGAATTTGCTGGAGATGCTGGTTTGGAATCTGCTGTCGAATGCGATTCGCAGCTGTCTCCACAAGAGAGAGGAGACACAGGAGCAGGTGGGAATCGTGGTGTGGATGGAATCAGGCAGGGAGACGGAGCGATCCATACATTTGCGGGTGTGTGATGAGGGAATCGGAATCCCAGAGGAAAAACTGAAGCATATTACGGAGCCGTTTTACCGGGTGGATAAGGGGCGCAGCAGAGAACAGGGAGGAAATG
This sequence comes from Eubacteriales bacterium, assembly GCA_030523265.1. Taxonomy (GTDB): domain Bacteria; phylum Bacillota; class Clostridia; order Lachnospirales; family Lachnospiraceae; genus Butyribacter. The sequence goes on from JAUNIU010000101.1 coordinate 5,719, forward strand.
GACTTGGCTTGGCTCTTTGCCGGCAGATCGTAGATTTGCATCATGGAACGATGACATTTTCTTCTGTTGTGGATCAAGGGACTGCAGTATCCATTCAGCTTTGGGAATCATAAAAATTTACCTTTTGATTACATTTCGGAGAATGAACAGTAATTCTGGTGGGTTAAGATGGTTTTGTCAACAGGAAATCCGGAGGAACTGTTTGTGACATTGCCGTTGGCTGACGCATTGCCATGGATAGTGAAGGGCAGCGGCAAAGGAGAGGAGTAACGAGGAGAAGTAAAGGAGGTAATTCATTATGAAAGTAAAAGGATGGATGGCCATTGCAATGGCGATCACAGTGGCAGGAAGCAGCACCAGTGTTTTAGCGCGGACCATTGCAAACAGTCAGGCAAAAGAGGTGACTAAGGTGGTGCAGACGCAACCAGTGGCAAATATAGCATCTGCGGGTGTTTCGACTGGGTCGGCGGCTGGGTTCAAGAGTTCCGATGGCAGGAATAGATCGCAGGACTATAAGATAGAAAAGGGGTCTAAAAGCACTAAGAAAACGAAGGCCGATCTGCCGATGAAAGAAGCAGTATCACAGGTGGTACAAACCATCTATGATATTTTTGGCGATGATATCGTGGTACAGAAAGTGGTAGAGGTGGATTTGACAGAAATAGGTTTATATGATGACCGTCATGCCAATCCAAATTCGGACTACCGGGCTTATACCGGAGTCGTAGTATGTGAGGGGAATATAGGGTTTGGGTTTACGATCCATTCCATCACAGGACAGGTAACGGAATTGTCGAAGTACACGAATCAGATTGATGCGGAATATGAAGATCCGGAGGCTGGCGAACAACTGGGTCGGCAGATTGTACAAGAGGCTGCTAAATATAAAAAGACAGCGAAAGAATTTATCAGCCAGAATCTGACGAACAGTAAGGTGGCGAAATGTGAAGTGTTAGACGGTAGTTATGCAGGAAAAAGTCAAGACCTTCATTGGGAAAGAATCTTGGCCAATGTTTCCTGTGAGACAGCAGACGGAACCTTGTATTCAATATGGATAGATCCCAAGACAGATGAGGTGCTCTCATGTCAGATTATGGGATGGGGCGAGTAGGCAGGAAATAGCGGACGGAGAAAAGTGCCGCAGCTGATCTATCTTATATCGTGTAAATATCTCCAAACAATGAGAACTTATATGCAAAGAATAGGTTCGATCTGGTTGGAGATATTTTTTGCTACTCTTGTGGAGGATTAAGATGTTGTGGCATTTTGATTTGATTTGCGGCATGATTGACAAGAATGTTCCCGCATGATATAACCGTATCAAAGCAGAAAGCATATATAGAAAATAAGGCGAGTAAAAAACATATACCGGAAAAGGAAGTGGGGAGATGCAGATGAGTAAAGTATTAGAAATGGCGTTTGTACAGGGGTTTATCCGTATGGCTAACGATGGATGGTTACAGGGGTGGCATGAGCGGAATGGTGGTAATTTATCCTATCGCATCAAAGATGAGGAGATGGATGCGATCCGTTCCATTTTGTCCTATGAGGGGGCGTGGCATCCGATCGGCACAAGTGTACCTGAATTGGGACAGGAGTTCTTTATGGTCACAGGCAGTGGCAAATATTTTCGCAATGTGATTTTGGACCCGGAGGACAGTACAGGTATCATTGAATTAGATCAGCGGGGAGAGAATTATCGTATTTGCTGGGGACTGGTAAATGGAGGAAAGCCCACAAGCGAGCTGCCTTCTCATCTGATGAACCATGCCGTGAAAAAGAAAGCAAGTGGGGGGAAACATCGTGTGATTTATCATGCACACACTACGAACGTGATTGCGCTTACTTTTGTATTGCCACTCAGGGACGAGGTTTTTACCCGTGAGCTGTGGGAGATGGCAACGGAGTGTCCGGTGGTATTTCCGGATGGCATCGGAGTGGTGGAATGGATGGTGCCGGGAGGACGAGAGATTGCGGTAGCAACCAGTGAGCTGATGAAGAAATATGATGTGGCGATCTGGGCACATCACGGTATGTTTGCTTCCGGGGAAGACTTTGATCTGACGTTTGGATTAATGCATACGGTAGAAAAGTCAGCAGAAATTCTGGTCAAGACATTGTCCATGCGCCCGGATAAATTACAGACCATCACACCGGATAATTTCCGGGATTTAGCGGGTGAATTTCAGGTGGATTTGCCGGAACGGTTTCTTTATGAAGATAAGGGTTGAAAAGCATCTGTCCAAATCAAAAATTATGGAAAGAAACAGAGGTGAGAATATTGAAAATTCGATATAATGAGAATCGGGAACTGGTTGATAAAGTGAAAGAAGGCTTAGAAATGCGTGGTGGGTATTGTCCGTGCCGTATGGAACAGACAGAGGAAACGAAATGTATGTGTCAGGAGTTTCGGGATCAGATTGCAGATCCGGAGTTTGAAGGGTACTGCCATTGTATGTTATACTACAAAGAAAAGTAGTCGGAGGAGACGGAACGGAGAGAAAGATGGGCATTAAAATTATTGAAACAGAACATCCCATGAAATGGTATCGCTTTGCGGTGTATTTTCAGTTGTTTGCATTTGCGGTGCTGTATGTGGTACAGGGCACGTTGCATTTGCAGGGTTTTGTCATGGGATTTGGCACTGCAGAGACAATGATTGCAAAGTATCCGGCATTAAAGACTGTGGAGATTGTGCTGGCTATTTTAGGATTTTTGATCGCAGTCTTATGTGTGATTGCCAGACAGTTATTATGGTATTTTAAGGCTTGGGGACCAAAAGTATATTTGCTCGTCATGGCATTGTGCGGTTTATATAATTTTATTTGTAATGGTCTCGCTTCCCTTGTGATCGGTCTGCCGGTCTTTACACAGTACGATATCGCCAGTGTCATCAGCACTATATTCATCGTGATTGCATGCCGGACTTATTTTGCGAATCGTGCAGATCTATTCGTGGAGTAAAGAAAGTTCGCAATAGGATATTGAATGCTAATCTGCACCGATCCCAAACATACTGCGACAGATATCTGTCCCACTTTTGGTACGGAAGATACGTTCCAGAGCCGTTTCGATGGCGGTGCGGGGCGATTCGTCCTCATATAAATTTACAAGAAAGTCGGCTTCCACTAAGATTTGATAGTCCATGCCATCCATTGTATGATAGGTATGATGGTGTCCGACCAGATAACATACCCGCTGGATCGTGTCGGTGTCGTAACCGAGATGCTCCAGCATTTTTTTTGCCTCTTCCGGTCCCAGTTCTTCCTGTATTTTTCCGTCGTTTCGCCCGTATTTTTCTTCCCCTGTGCGGATGCCGATATCGTGTACGATGGCGGCAGTCTCTAGAGTAAACTGCGTTTTAGCATCCAAGCCTTCTAACAAGCCAATCAATCTGGCATACTCATATACCTTCGTAAAATGCTGGATTCGTCTTGGATCTCCGGCAAAGTAGTCAATCATTTCCCGCATTAATGCAGCCGTTTCCATAAGGTTTCCTCCTTTTTACCCATTTGATCTGACTTTATCTTAAAGAGTGCCAAAATCTTTGTCAATATTTCTGCCTTTCAAATTTCCTATTTTACGAGGATAACTTGTGGTTATCTGTTATTTGTATCTTTTGCCGTAATGTCTGTCCTGGGTGTCAGTGTAAGATTACCAAAAGGAAATCCGATGGATTGCAGATTCTGCCAGCAACCTTACGCCTTGATGAAGGTCTATTGCTTTAC
>JAUNIU010000102.1 GCA_030523265.1 Eubacteriales bacterium
CAGCATCTCAAACATGGTAATACCCAAAGAATAAATATCACTCTTTTCATCGCTGTACCCCCCGCGTGCCTGCTCAGGACTAATGTAATGAACAGATCCCATGGCATTGGAGGTGATGGTATTTGATGTAGCCGCCTTTGCTATCCCAAAATCCGTCACTTTGACTTTTCCTTCTTTGGAAATAATAATATTCTGCGGCTTAATATCACGGTGAATAATATTATTATCATGAGCCGCCTGCATACCTTGTGCGATCTGTACACCGATACCGATCGCCTCATTCACATCCAGACGTCCCTTCTTCTCAATAAACTTCTTCAGTGTGATCCCTTCCACTAACTCCATCACAATATAATAGAGATCATCATCTTCCCCGACATCGTATACGTTCACAACATTAGGATGAGATAACCCTGCCACAGACTGGGCCTCACCACGGAATTTGGATACAAATTTTGCATCATTACTATATTCCTGCTTCAGGATCTTGATGGCAACATAGCGGTTTAATCTCTGGTCTCTGGCCTTATATACATCTGCCATCCCACCGGACCCCACCCGGTCAATAATCTCATATCTTTCTCCTAACAACATCCCTGGACTAACCATAATTTCCTCCATTCTGTCCTATTCTCTGACAACTCTCTATTTCTATGGCTCACAAAACGCCTATACGGTTCTTTTCCTACATCGCACTGTATTAAGCACATACCCTCGCCAAGACCACAGTAATATTATCACTGCCGCCATTTTCATTGGCTCTTGCCACCAGTGTCTCTCCGGCATCCTGCAATGACTTGCTGTGCTTCACAATGTATTCGATATCTTCATCCTCTACCATGTTGGATAATCCATCACTGCACAACATAATAATATCATCCTGACGAATCTCCACTTCAAAGAAATCTGCCTGTACCGACTCATCGATCCCGACTGCACGAGTAATAATATTTTTTTGTGGATGTACCCGCGCCTCGCTTTCTGTAATATTTCCCTGTTTCACCATCTCCTCCACCAGAGAATGGTCATCCGTAATCTGTAATATCTCATCATCCCGCAGCAAATATAATCTGGAATCTCCTATATTCGCCACATACAAAGTATCCTCCTGCATGGTACATGCCACCAATGTGGTACCCATGCCCTCATACGCTTCATTTTCCTGCGCTTCCGTGTATACTGCTTCATTCGCAGCCTCGACTGCCTCCTCAAACATTGATACCGGTGTCTTATGTTCACTTTGTTCGATGGACTGCACCATCCGCTCCACACAGAGTTTCGATGCATAATCTCCCGCTTTGTGTCCACCCATTCCATCCGCTACAATGTACAGATTACGGAAACTACCTACGCTATTTTCGCTGCAATACATATAGTCCTGATTCATCGCTCGTTTCGAGCCGACATCTGTTTTGGCATACGCTCTCATGTAGTTTCCCCTCCTTTGTTCTGATTTCTCAATTGTCCGCAGGCTGCGTCAATATCGCTTCCCATTTCTCTTCTAATAGTAACATTTGTGTGATTTTTTTCAAGTACCAATTTAAATTCCTGAACATTCGTTCTCTTAGACCGGTTTCCCATCCGTCCATCCACCGGATTTAACGGAATCAGATTCACATGACAAAGTAACCCGTGTAATAACTGACTTAACTCCTTTGCATGCTCCGGTGTATCGTTGACTCCCTCCACCATGCTGTATTCAAAAGTGATCCTCCGTCCGGTCTGCTCCACATATTCCCGGCAAACCTGCATGATTTCCTGTATGGAATACCGATTCGCCACTGGCATCATCGTAGCCCTAAGGGTATCATTGGGTGCATGCAATGAGATCGCCAGTGTGATTGTCAGTTTTTCTGCCATCAATCGGCGAATCTGATCCACCAGTCCACAGGTGGACAGTGTAATATTGCGCTGACTGATATGCAATCCATCGGCATCTGACAACATACGGATAAATTGTACCACATTTTCAAAATTATCTAAAGGTTCCCCGATCCCCATCAGGATTACGTTAGATACTCTCTGGTCTGTGATCCGCTGAATTTCATAAATCTGATCCAGCATTTCCGAGGTCCGCAGGCTGCGTACCAGTCCCCCCACCGTCGAAGCACAAAAGCGACACCCCATTCGGCATCCCACCTGTGTCGAGATACAGACACTGTTGCCATGATGGTATTGCATCCATACGCTTTCCACGGTATTTCCATCGGACAACTCCATCAGAAACTTTGTGGTGCCATCTTTGGAAACCTGTTTGCGTATCACTTTTGCACCATGTAACTCACTGCGCTCTGCTAATTTGGAACGAAAATCCTTAGACAAATTCGTCATTTCATCAAATCCGGCGGCCAGTTTCTGGTGCATCCACTGATATAACTGCTTCGCCCGAAATTTCTTTTCTCCCAGTCCTTCTACAAATATTTGAAGTTGTGCCAAATCCATACTTTTAATATCTGTCTTTTCTGTCATCGGCTCCTCCATTCCGCATCACTATAAATTCTCGCTGAAACAAGCGGATCGTCCCGCCCTGTATTCTGCTCATCTCGCCGAAATTTTGCGATAAAAAAGCCATCGGTATGATCGGTGGGCAAAATCTGCAAAAACCCTTCCGTTCCTGTTCTGCCCCGTAACGGCTCCGGCAGCAGATCTTCCATGGATTCCAGATGAAACGGCAGGTTTTTCTCGATCCAGCGGACATTCTGCTCATTTTCCACAGCCCCCATCGTACAGGTACTATATAACATGATACCGCCCGGAGTGACATACCGGCTGGCAGTCTGTAAGATCTCCCGCTGCAATGCCGCCAGCGTATTCACATCCTCCTGCTTCGTATGATACTTGATATCACACTTCTTACCCAGTACACCCAAACCGGAGCAAGGCAGATCTGCAATCAGCACATCCACCGTTCCAATCCAGTCCTTTCGCAGGATTCTGGCATCCTGCTTATACAATTCACAGTGCTCCACTCCCGCTCTCTCCATATTTTCCTGGATCTGATATACCTTGGCTTCGCTCAGATCGCAGCACAGGACAATGCCTTTGCCCTGTAACAAATCCGCGGCGTGCATCGATTTCCCGCCCGGAGCGGCACAGACATCCAAAACCGTCTGTCCCTGCCGGATATCAGATACCGCCCCCACCACCATGGAACTTTCCGCCTGTACTTGTATTTTCCCCTGCTGAAACACTTCTAACCCTTCGATGCGGTCATATCCGCTGATACGCAAGGCCTCTGGCATGAAATACCCCGGGTTCACCTGTACTCCCTGCCGCTTTAGCGAATCCATGATCTCCGATATCCGATCCTGCCGGACTGCTGTCGCTCTCGTCGCATCCGGTACTGCGGTTTCTCTTTCCCCATATCCCAGAAACTGATTACAACGAATGGTTGTGCTATGCTCCCGGGTCAGATAACTTTGTAATATCTCCTCCACGGTATCCTGGGAATACTCCTGCAAAAAATATTGTATGATCCAAATCGGCATAGAATACTTCACCGAGGCATACTCTTCAAAATTCTGTCGGTCCGGATAAGAAATCTCTCCGATATTTCGCTCAATATTGCGCAGAACACCATTGACAAATCCCCGCAGTCCCTGCATATGACGTTTTATCACCAACTTCACTGCTTCATCACAAGCCGCCCGGTTTGGAACCTGATCCATGTACATAAACTGGTACACCGCCATCCTGAGAATGCAACGAATCACCGGTTTCATCCTGCTGACCGGAACCTTGGAAAACTGACCGATAATGTAATCGATCTCTATACACCGTTCCACCGTGCCCTCGGAAAGCCTGGTCAGAAATGCCCGGTCCTGCTTGGGTAACTCTGCATTGTCTTCTAATACCCGATGCAAGACTTTATCACAATATTTCCCTTCTTCCAAGGTCTGCATCACCACCTGCAATGCCAACGCTCTGACATTGCGCTTTTGTGATGGCCTGGCTGCTGCATTTCCCATGATCCTGCTTCCTTTCTCAAGTAGTTTGGTGATCCCACATCCTTACATTTCTGTATATGCTCCCACATATCACATGGGTTTCTCCGATAACCGAATGCCTTCCTGCAATGCATATCCTCTCAGAAACGCACTGGTCTCCATCCGCTTTTTGCCGGATAACTGCAATTCATTCACCGACAGATAGCCGTCACCTGTCTGAATCAAAAAATTCTCTTTCGTCACCGAAACGATGGTCCCCGGCTCTGCCTGCGGGATTCCCTCGCCGGCTGCCTGTTCTGACGTAACCACATCCGCATCCCACAATTTTAACGTCTTATCTCCCAGATACGCAAAGGCACTGGGCCATGGATTTAACCCCCGGATTAACCGCTCGATTTGAACCGCAGACTGCTTAAAATCAATGCGCCCTGTCTCCTTGGACAACATTTTTGCATAGGTATGTTCCTCATGCTTCTGTGGAACCGGATGTAATGTACCTGCCTGCGCCTGTTCCAACACCTCTAAGACCATCGGACCGCCAAAGGCTGCCAGTCTGTCAAACAGACTGCCGCCTGTCTCCTTGGCATCCAGCGTATATTTCTTCACCAGCAGCATATCTCCGGTATCGATTCCCTCATCCATCTGCATGATGGTGACACCGCTTTCCGGATCTCCGTCAATGACAGACCACTGGATCGGGGCAGCCCCCCGCAATTTCGGCAATAAAGACGCATGGACATTGATACAGCCATACTTTGGCAATGTTAATATCTCTTTTGACAATATCTGTCCAAACGCCACCACGACAATCACATCCGGTGCCAATTCCCGCAATATCTGCATAAATTCCGGATCTCTGACCCGTTCCGGCTGATATACCGTAAGTCCATACTGCAAAGCCACCTCTTTGACCGGAGTCTCCTGCAGCTTACCACTACGCCCTTTTGGTTTATCCGGCTGTGTCACCACACCCACGATCTCATGCGTACTCTCTATCAATGCCTTTAATGTCTCCGTAGCAAAATCCGGAGTCCCCATAAATACGATCCTCATACCATAAGCCTCCTATATCTCCATCACGCTTCTTCCTCATCGGATACCACATTCATCAGTTCTCCCTCTGCCTTTGTCACATACAAAACCCCCGCCAGATGATCGATCTCATGCTGCATGGCTCTTGCCAGCAGTTCCTCCCCTTCTACGATGATCTCTTCCATATTTTCATTGTAAGCTTTCACTTTACAATAATTTGCCCTGGTGACAATGCCTGCTTTGCCCGGCACACTCAAACATCCCTCCTGCCCGGTCTGCTCTCCGGAGAGCTCCATGATCTCAGGATTAATCAATACGATGGGATGATCTCCCTGTTCACTGACATCAATGACTACGATCTGTTTCAACACACCCACCTGTGGTGCTGCCAGCCCCACACCCTGCGCATCATACATCGTCTCTAGCATATCTTCAATCAACGTGCTGATCCGGGGGGTGATCTGCTTCACCTCACGGCATGTCTTCTCCAGTATCTCATCTCCTATGGTACGTATTGTTCTCAAGGCCATCGCTTTATTTCCTCCATTTTCTTAGTTGTTAAAATCAAACAGTACCCGGCAATCCTTCCACCTCTCACTGTTGTCCAGATATGTTTCCAATTCATTTTTGATCTGACATAACCGATCGTACTCCTCTGCTTTCACATAGATTACCATGCGGTACACATCCCGCAGTTTTCCGATGGATGCCTCTGTCGGACCGAGCACGGTGATATCCTCTGCCTTTCGCATCTGTTCTGCCAGATAGCCTGCCAAAGCTTCACTGCGCTGCTTCTGTTCCGATAACACCAATACTCCTAGTATATTGGAAACCGGCGGATATTGCAACATTCTGCGCATCAATAACTCTTCTTCATAGAAAGACAGATAATCCTGCTTTGCCGCACAAACGATACTATAATGTTCCGGCTGATAGGTCTGCAGTACCACTTCTCCGGGCTTGTCCGCCCTTCCTGCCCGTCCTGCTGCCTGTGCAAGCAGTTGATAGGTACGCTCTGCCGCCCGGTAATCTCCTACATTTAAAGATAAATCTGCCGCCAGAATCCCCACCAGGGTGACGCCCGGAAAATCATGCCCTTTGACAATCATCTGTGTCCCCACCAAAATATCTGCTTCTCCATCGCCAAAAGATTTCAACAGCTTATCATGTCCTTCTTTGCCACTGGTGGTATCGGCATCCATCCGAATCACCCGCGCCTCCGGAAACTGGTTTCGCACCATCTCCTCTACCTGTTCCGTCCCCAGTCCAAAGGTTCCAATATAACGCGACCCACATTTGGGACAGGCACGCGGCATCCTGATCTGATAACCGCAATAGTGACACACCAGCCGATCCACCTGTCCCCGGTAGAGATGCGGTTTTAATGCCACCGAACAATGGGAACAGCCGATCACTTCACCACACTTCCTGCAGGAAACAAACCCGGCATAGCCACGACGATTCAGAAACAATATAGTCTGCTCCCGTCTTTTGAGTCTTTGGCGGATCTTATCTGCCAGAGAGCGGCTAAAGATGGAATGATTTTTTTCCTCCAATTCCTGCCGTAAATCCACGATCTCCACAGAGGGAAGTACAGCACCACCCGCACGCTTTTTCAGTTCTAACAACTGATATTCCCCCGTGGATGCACGATAATAAGCCTCCATAGAGGGGGTTGCCGAACCCAGAATCACACTGGCACCCAGCATTTTTGCCCGCTGCACCGCCACCTCTCTGGCATGATACTTTGGCGGCATCTCGCTTTGATAGCTGGTCTCATGCTCCTCATCCACGATGATCAGTCCCAACTGCCGAAATGGAGTAAAAAGCGCAGATCTTGGACCGATCATAATATCAATCTCCCCATTTTTCGCCCGGGTATACTGATCAAACCGTTCCCCTGCTGACAGCCGGGAATGCATCACCGATACCCGGTCACCAAACCGCTCATAAAATCGATTCACCGTTTGGTATGTCAGGGCAATCTCCGGGATCAGGACAATCGCCTGCTGTCCCTGTCTTATGACAGACTGAATACACTGCATATACACCTCTGTCTTGCCGCTGCCTGTCACTCCATGCAACAGATATACATAACGTCTCCCTGCCTGATAATCCCAGAGCACCCGCTGCACCGCTGACTGCTGCTCTTCATTTAATGTGATGTCCGTCTTTTGGGACTCTATATTCGGATAAGGATTGCGATATAACTGTCTGGCGGCAATCTGTATCAGACCACGTTCCACCAGTCCGCGCAAAACCGCCTTGGTCACTTTACATTGTCTGATGAGCATATCATAATCCACACCATCCCTATAATGGGACACTTCCACAGATAATAACGCATCCAGTACACGCACCCGCGCCACCTGGTGTTTGCGCTCCATTTCCTCCTTCTGCGCCAATAATTCTCCGCGTTCTACTACAGGATATACTCTGCGCACCAGCTTTTCCTGTACTTCCCTACGCACCGGCATCACAGCCTTGATGGCATCATTCATCGTGCCGCCATAATGCTCTTTGATCCAATAAGCCAGGGAAAGCAGGTGCGATTCTGCCACTACGCCCTGCTTTTCCACACAAATGATCTGTTTGGTTTTTTGAATATCATAGTTCGGCTCTGTGGAAAGTCCTACAATATATCCCTGCCGCTGTCTGTCTCCCTGCCCAAAAGGGATCAGCACCTGCGCGCCCACTACTGCCACATCCTGATACTCCTCCGGTACAATATATTGAAAAGGCCGATCCAGACTTTTCACAGAAATGTCCACGATTACATCTGCAAATAACATATTTTCCTCTTTACTGTATAAAGTTCCCATCCTTGACTACATCTGCCACTAACTCGCGTTCATCCATAGGATACTTCTGCCCGCAGATCTCCTGATAATCCTCATGTCCCTTGCCCGCCAGCACGATAACATCTCCCTCCACTGCATGCTCGATGGCATAACGGATCGCTTCTGCACGGTCTGTGATGGTAATATATTTCCCATCCGCTTTCTCCACGCCCGTCACGATATCCGCTATAATATCTTCCGGTTCTTCCTCCCGGGGATTATCCGAAGTAACGATGGTGAGATCTGCTAATCTGTATTACAACTCCCCCATTTCAAACCGACGGTCTCTGGAACGATTGCCGCCGCATCCAAACAGGCACACCAGACGTTTTGGCTGATACTCTTGCAAGGTAGATAACAAGCTCTCCAGACTCATGGCATTATGGGCATAATCTATCATCAAAGTAAACTTAGAGGATATCGGTAAGATCTCCACGCGCCCCTTAACCCGTATCTGGGATAGTGAAGCCAGTATCGTCTCCTGCTTGACACCAAAATGACGACAGATAGCTATGGCAGTCATGGAATTATATACACTGAACTTCCCTGGAATGTCGATCTCCACATCCATGTCGAATAGTCCACTCATATGATACGCCACACCCAGTGTCCCGCCTTTGTCCATCAAATGTACATCCTTTGCCCGGATATCCGCATTTTCCGAAAAACCATAGGTCTCCACCTGACAGGTATGCCCCTCCAGGATCTGCTCCAAATGACTGTCATCCGCATTAAAGATGCCCTGTTTACACTGCCTGAACAGCAAACTCTTGCAATGAATATAGTCCTCCAGATCTTTATGTTCATTGGGTCCGATATGATCTGGCTCCAGATTGGTAAAGATCCCATAATCAAACACAAATCCACCCACACGGTGCAACATCAATCCCTGCGAGGATACCTCCATCACCACACATTTGCAACCGGCATCTGCCATTTTCCGGAAAGACTGCTGCACCACATAAGATTCCGGTGTAGTATTCGCAGAAGGAATTTTCTCCTCTCCGATAATGGTCTCGATCGTACCGATCAATCCGGTTTTCACTCCCGAAGCTTCCAGGATCGAACGCACCATGTAGGTGGCTGTGGTTTTTCCCTTGGTACCCGTGATACCGATGGTGGTAAGTTCTTTCGCCGGATGTCCGAAATATGCCGCACTAAGCACCGCCAGTGCCAGACGGCTATCCTGTACCTGCAGCACTGTCACATGCGCAGGCACCTCCACCGGACGCTCTACAATGATGACCGACGCTCCCTTTTCTGCCACCTCCGGCGCAAAATCATGGGCATCCCTTACCGTACCACTGATACAGACAAAGACCGACCCCTCTTCCGCCTTGCGCGAATCATAAACCAGAGTAGTGATCTCCTTATCCAATTCTCCCTGCAAACAGGTATAATCAAGTTCTGCAATTAAATTTTGTAATTTCATTCTAATCTCCATTTCTGCGCATTCGGGGCGCAAAGCGATATGATTCATTTCTTGCGTTTGCGTATTTTGAATTAATGATTTTTTGTGTGAAAAGGCCATGCTGCTATAAGCAGCATGCGCAATATGCATATA
>JAUNIU010000103.1 GCA_030523265.1 Eubacteriales bacterium
AAACACGGAAAACCTGTCAGCATGGTGCAAGTTTACGAAGAGGCGCATAAATAAACGATCGAAACGGTAAAGCAATAGACCTTCATCAAGGCGTAAGGTTGCTGGCAGAATCTGCAATCAGCCGGATTTCCTTTCGACAATCTTTCAGCGACACCCCAGAGCAGACATTGTGGCAAAATATAATTTTAGATAACCACAAGTTATCCTTGGAAAATCTAGGGGGTGCAAAGGAAGCTTAATATAGCAGTGCGAAAAAGGAAGCAGCGACCACCGTTATTACACCTGCCACCACGATGGAAAGCCCGCTCATCGCACCTTCGATCTCTCCCATTTCGATGGCTCTGGCAGTTCCCATGGCATGCGCCGCCGTTCCAATGCTGACCCCTTTCGCAATCGGATGCTTCACATGGAATAACCGCAAAATATTATCGGCGGCAATATTACCAAAGACTCCTGTCAGTACGATGACAGCCACCGTGATGGTAACCACGCCTCCCAGTTCTTCCGATATCCCCATACCAATGGCAGTGGTGATGGATTTGGGCAACAGAGTCACATATTCTTCATGAGATAATTCAAAAAGGATGGATAACCCCAGGACAGATCCCATACCTGCCACAGTCCCTGCAAGGATACCACCAAAGATCGCCAGAGCGTTTTTGCGTAGTACCTGTAATTGTTGATACAGCGGAACTGCCAAAGACACCGTGGCAGGGGTCAGCAGATAACTGATATAATCCGCTCCCTCCTGATAATAGCGGTAATCCACATGACAGAGTTTGAGCAGGGCAATAATCAGAACCACTGCGATTAATAGTGGATTAAAAATTGCCAGTTTCCATTTTTTTCGGAGAATCACACCGATCTCATATGCTGCTAATGTCAGCAACCCTCCAAAAAAAAGTGAATTTTGAAGAAGTGTATTCACTGTGGATGCCTCCTCTCTGAAATGCGTATAATGATCTGCGTCACCTGTCCTGCTACTCCCATGACGATAATGGTGGTCAGCAGCAGAATGATCAGAACTGGCAGCAGAATCGGCTGTAAAATATCCCAGGACTCCATCAGACCCACTCCTGCAGACACAAATAAGACAGGCATGATTTCCACCAAAAACAATGCGGTATCCCGAATCTGCTCCAGTTTCAGGACACCGGATACCAGTGCCAAAAACAGCAGCAACATTCCATATACGCTGGCAGGAATAGGAAAGGGGAGTCCTATCCTAAGCAACTCCCCCAATAACGACACCATAATGATGATGCAAAATTGTTTTACATATTTCATTGTACTGATAACCTCCCCAGTCAGTCTTCCATTTGGAATAATTCGGACATTTTTTCCTTGTCCGTATCACTATAATACCCATACTGCAATATTTTATAGTCATCCAGTAATTTTTTGACAGTGGTACTTTCGTCGGTATCATAACGGTGCCATTTTCCTTCCTGATCCATATACCCATTGACATTCATAGCTGGTATCTCATGTGACACCTTCTCCACGAACTGGTTATATAATGGCAGTTCCAGACCTGCTTCCTTGAGCAACAGATTTTCCAGATAATTATTGCTCAGTACCACATCCTTTGCCTCATCAATATCATAATTTGCCCAGAGAACAAATGGTGTGGCATACCGCTTCTGAATATCTTCCAATTCCCAGTCATGCTGGCTCTTGCCCAACAGATTCTCATAAAATTCCGTCTCGATGGATGGTTGGTGATCTCCAAACATACAGATCACGGTAGGCTCATCCACCTTTTTGAAGTAATTAATCAAATATTTGAAAGCATCATCCGAAACCTTGATGGAAGACAAAAATTCCTTCGTTTCTGCCAGATAGCTTCCCTCCACATAAACCGGATCTTTCCAATTTGTATTAGTCAGATATCCACCATGATTCTGGATCGTCAGATCAAATATATACAATGGTTCTCCGTCCTTTTTGGCTTCATATCGTTCAATGACCTTTTTGTAACTCTCTTTGTCACTGATATAGCGCACATATTCCGGATTTTTAAAATCATCGATCGTAAAAAACTGATCAAATTTCATACTGTTATAGGAATTAATCCGATTCCAGTTTGCACCACTACTTGGATGAATTGCCTCACAGCGGTATCCCAGGCTCTTTAGATAGGATGGCAACGAAAAAGTAGATTTATGCATAAACTGCTGGTATACATTACATCCACTTGGGAAAAAGGTCATCGTGTTAGCTGTCATGGCCTCAAATTCCGAGTTGCTGGTACCGGCACCAAAGATGGATACATAATCCAATCCAAAGATGGTATTTTCCTCCATACTATGAATATACTCCAATGGATCCCGGTTATAATTCACCTGTCCTAACAAGGCGAAATCTGCCAGGCTCTCATTCATCACCAAAATAATATTCGGCTGTTTGCCCTGTAAAGTCTGATTGGTGGTAAAATCCTTATTTGTCTTAAAGGAAACACTGGTATCATCGGACGCTTCCTTCTGTGTATCTTGTGCGCTCTGTGCATTCTCCTGTTCCAGATCCTTTAGGATATCAGCCACCTTTTGTCTGGAATACCCGGAAGGCTCTGCTACTTTTAAATAATGCAAATTAATAAAATAATTCAGATAAAAACCATTGCTCCGGCAGGAAGCCACCTTATTCCATACACTGTCTTTGATACCAAATTTTTCTAAAATCGGAGTCTGGTACAAGAGGATCACGATCCCCACAGATGCTGCCAACGGCACCAGATGGCGCAGGGTGTTGTAAAGCAGTTTGTAATTCTTCTGCGGTCTCTTTAATCGCAGAATCAGTAAGCACCAGATAAAAAATGCCGGAAATACGATAAATTGTGCCGGTGTAGCAGAAAATGTATAATGATCCGCCACCTCTGTGGCGGTGGTAATTCCTAAGATATCTGCAGGCAAAAACGGAGTTCCCCGGACATTCATCAAAAAGAAATTCACCAATCCCACCGGGAAGAGCGCCAGATTCATAATCAAGATGGCAATGTTGGCATTGCCGACAAGCGCATATAATAACAATTGAACCGCGCCCAGTAATGCCCAGCTAAAAAACCAGATATTCGGGTACATTTTCGTAAAAGTACCATTCAAAAACTCCAATAAAAAATACAACACAAAGGGATTGATGATCACAATAAAACGCCTGCAATACCGATGCACTCTCGGTTCCACCAGACACCATTTCACAAATCGTTTCAGCGGATGAATCTGCTTCTGCTTCTTTTGCAAATTGGGGTTTTTGGCAATACGGCGCATCTGTTTCTCATATTGTTTACGATATAACGGCACATACTCTGTCACCCGTTCAAAACATAATACAAATAACAGAATAAATTCCAAGCATAAAAGCACCAGTGGATAAATCTGGCGATAATAATACGTATAAGAAATATTTAATGATTTTTTGCGGGTACGGTTATTCAAAGTGGACATAAACGTATTGGGATCCGTACGATTGGTGGTATTCACCGTCGGAATAATCGCATACGTGTTTTTGCCGGCACTACAAGTCAGATTAAGACAACAGGTGACACCTTTCGGGATCGTGATGGTATGGTCCATTCTGACCGTATAGGTGGTGTTGGGAGTAATGTCCGACACAGGCACAGTCGTTTCATATACAATCACATTATCCCCATCAATAATCTGGATGTGTAAATCCGTTCCAACCTTGTCATATTCAAATGCTCCAAAACTAAGATCAAACTGGGATAAAATCACTTTACGGTCAAAGGTAAACTTCTGCCGTATGATCTCCTGGTCATCCAGAATGCCAATCACTGCACTCTCCGCATCTCCGGCTTCTGTCACAATTTTCTGGCGGGAAATCATAGAACCTGTCAGATACCATTGAAGTGCCAGAATCGCCAGCGTGATAAACACAAAACAGGCTGTTCTTTTTTTCGTAAATTTAAAATATTTCTGTATCATAGTAATATCTTAACCTCTTTCATAATATCCCCACATACAAGTAAAATCACACCTTACAATATTAGCGTGTTCCGATTTTATTGTCAACAAAAACAAACAATTTGATTTTCCCCATTTTTATCAGGATAACTCGTGGTTATCCGAAAATGGGGAAATTACTTTTGGGATTCCAAAAGCTGCAAAAAACGTCTGGTCCAATGGCTCCACAAATAGGCTTCCCGAACGCTTTGCTTTCCCTCTTCTGCTATGTTACACAATGTCTCTGTATTGTGCAGATACCTGCGTAGTTTATGGATCGAATGTTTGGGACTGTGTGATTCATAGCGCAGATAGTGTTGTCCGGCTATGAAGTTTTCTTCCAAAAAGGAACAGGCATCGGTTAACACCACAGCTCCGCCTGCCATTCCGCACAAAATACGGTCATGGGCAGCATTGGGAAACAACGGCTGTACATTTAGTACGATCTGACTGTCTCCGATCTGGGACAACATTGTCTCATAATCACAGGCAGGTTGCATGATTAACTGGTCATCGTACTTCCCGTCATAGTATTCCCAATGTGCCCCCGTTACATGAATACAATATCCTTCTGACAGAACTGCCTCCAATACCCGATGTCTCATCATCTCCCGCAAGTATCGGTCCATATACCGGCACCGGGTATGTAACTGTTGTGGAGAGGGGGCATTTTTTCCCTGCTGGATCCGAAACCATGTGATAAGATCGGGAACTGTTTCGCCCGCCTGAAGTTTCCGGTCATATTCTTCTGTCATGGAAATCAAGGTTTCATCCAGCATCCGTAATTTTGCTTCATATTCCACCAGAGGCACGTAGGTCCCCGGGAAATAAATATGCCGGGACCGCTCCGGATATGGTTTGCAGATCTGTGGGACAGAACCAGCCAATGGCATGACGAAACAACCGGATATGTTCGGATAATACGTCTGAATATATTGCTGATGGAGCTTGTCCAGACACAGGATATAGTGATTCCGGGCGGGACTGCTTAACAGCGGATGCAAATGCACCGGATGATCAACAATATAATTAAAAAAGGGTGCCCGGATGTGATCAAGCAAATATGTACCATCCTCCAATACCATCCGGGGAAGATGGGAATTGATATCCAAAATCGCAGCAAAGGACCGGTCTGCATAGTCCTCCAAATCATTGAGATTGGAAAGATCCTCCTGCAATTTGAAATGTTCCACCAGAATATCCTGTTTTTCTAATTCCGTTCGGATTTGTCTTAGAAAAAATCCGGAGGAACCATAACTGAGATCGCGGGATTCACAGATCAGTATCTTTTGATTGCGTTTCTTCTTTTGATACGTAACGTTTTTGGGCATAGTTCCATCCATCCTGATTATCATCCTTCGTTTTTTCCTGTACCGGAATCGACTTGTACAGACGGTAAGCGGTTTGTGCCACACCTGCGGTCAGTATGATCACACACAGAACTACGACAAACTGTGGAACCACATTTGCTTTCCAAAACGCATCCAGAAAAATCACCAGTGCGTGCAGACCTATGGAGATCCATAGGAAGCGGATCTGTCCTGCCTTATGCACCGCATAAAACACCAATACTGCCAAAGCCACTTGCAGAAACAGAAAGGCAAACTGCTGAATCCCTGTCAAGAGCAGATCCATCCGGTCCATATCGGTCAGTTCTTTCATCAGAGACTGATAGGATTTGGCGGTTGCGGCATCCACAGACTTTAGCAATCCATCGGTCTGCTTCTGATTGATTAATTGTGCAAACGAATAATTCCGAAAATTTGCAATCCCCAATGCCATAATACATCCCACGCATCCAAACCCCAGGCCAAAGGATACAGCGATATCGGGGGATTCCTGTTTTGACAGAAAATACCGGAACGCCAAATATCTGCCAAGACCTTGTAACAACGCAGCGGTAACGGCAGTATACAAAGCTAACAACCATACGTTGTGATTAATCACATCCGCCAACGGATGTGGCATACCGATAAATAGGGTATCCGGCACCGACTGAAATAATTCAGCAAACAGCAAATAGATCCCGGCACCGACAAATACCGGAACCAGACTTGCCCGGGTCCGCATCTTCCAAACCGCAATAAAAACAATGGGAATCACAAAGCTCAATGTGATTAATTCCATCATCAAATTTAATATAGAACTGCTTATCATACTCTTCGTCTCTCTTTCGTTTATTTGTGAAACATGATATATTCACTGTCAAACATTTTTGCCAAAATCACAGAACCAATCCCGGTAGCCACAATATTTACCAGAATGGTAATCAGGATCTGTATACGGGTCGCCTGAAAGGAAAAGATCCCAACCATGGACTGTACACTGTTATATAGTGGAATGCAATAATATCCCAGAGAGGTTTTGGCGCCATCTCCAAACATCGCGGTCACACCCACCAACATCACTAAAATCATCAACGGGGTCACATATGTCTGGGCTTCCTTTATGGAACGTGCAAAAGCGGAAATCAAAGAAATCAAGGTCACCAGGATCAAAGCAGTGGACAGGATCACCATTGCCAGCAATCCATAATCACCGATGGTATACACCGCCTGATCAATGCCGCTCTCCTCGCCCGCCATCAATTTAGGAACCGACAAAAGCGTACCTAATGCACTGGAAGCACCGCTGAGCACTGCGATAATAGACAGCGCGGCGATCTTACCCAAAGCGATATGACTGCGCTTTGCCGGAGTGATTAGCAGGGCTGCCACAGTTCCACGCTCTTTTTCTCCTGCAATGGATTCCGGTGCCACCGCGATACAGCCACTGTATAAAAAGATCAACAGCAAAAACGGAACCATGGAGGAAAAGACTTTCGCCGTGGTATCTTCCTCTGTTGCCAGATCATAAGCTCCGTTTGTATCCCCATTGATATCAAACTGATTTGCCAGCGATGCCTCATAGGTATCCAGATATGCTGTCATCGCATCATATGCATTGACAGAATCTGTGGAAGCCGAATTATAATAGATCTGTACCTGCGGTGCCTTAGCACCGGAAGTCAGTTTATAATTCTTCGTATCTTCCAGAAAGTTTTCCGGGAATATCACCAGCAATTCAAATTTCTGATCCTGCACCTTTTGTTTGGAACGGCGGATCTGACCATCCTCCGCTTTCTCCTCATGGATACGAAATCCCTGTTTGGTCAAAGGAGCTTTCCATTCCACCGGCAAATTGATGAAATAACATTTTGGTTCAAAGGTTTCTGACATAAATTGTTCCTTCATGGCAGAACCCATCAGTGTATATAATACAAAGATCAATACACCCGGCAAGAGAATCGTGGTCATAACCATACGGGAATCTCCGAAAAATCTTGCCAGTTCTTTCTTCATTATCGTAAAAATGGTATTGTTTTTCATACGAACCTCATTTCTATGTATTAGAGGGTTTCTGTTGCCCCCAAAGCCTGACTGTATAACAAAAAGAACCGATCCTCTAATGGAATGCCATCGCAGATTGCCTCCAGAGTATCACAGGCAACCATCCTGCCTTTGATAATGACTCCGACACGGTCACAAACCTTTTCAATCAGACTGAAAATATGTGTCGATACAAGGACAGTCTTTCCCTGCTTTTTTAATTGAAGCAAAAAGTCTGTCACCACTTTCGCCGTCAGGACATCCAGGCCATTGGTTGGTTCATCAAAAATAATAATATCCGGATCATGAACCAACGAGATTGCCAGAGATGCCTTCTGTTTCATACCAGTGGATAAATTCGCAACTTTTACTTCCGCAAACTTATCGATCCCAAATATTTCAAATAAAAACTTCTTTCTCTGATTTCGTATTTCCACAGGAACCTGATGCATATCCGAAAAGAAATCAAATAGATAGTTGGGCGTAAAAAACTCCTCTAACTTTAGTTCACTTGTCAAAAAGCCGATGCGTTTCCGAACCTCTTCCGGCTCTGTCATAATATGAAAACCGGATACTACCGCGTCTCCTGCGTCCGGACGGATCAATGTTGCCAACATACGTAATGTTGTGGTTTTCCCGGCTCCGTTCGGTCCTAATAAACCAAAGATCTCGCCCTCATAGGCGTCAAAAGAGAGATCATTGACAGCAACGCACTCTTTTGACTTGGTTTTCTCAATTTTTTGTTGTTTCGCCGATAACTTAAAGGTCTTTTGTAACCCCTGTACCTGTAATAAAGGTTTCTTCATACTTAACCATACCTTTCCAGCAAATTATAATTCTCTTAAAATACATGCGTACATCTTAACAGATTTCATCCGGTAATTCAACGCAATTCGGGATCATAACAGAAAATTCCCGTTGTAACCAATAAATCTTATGCTCACAACGGACACATATCCCGGACTTCCGGGACTTATAACTTCAGATCTGCAATTACCGCTTGTAATTCCGACACCGAAGCACCCAGATCGTCCAGCTCTTCTCTGGTTAAATCCAGCGTTACAATATCTTCGATCCCATTGCTTCCGATCACAGTAGGAACACCGATACAGATATTATCCATGCCGTATTCCCCATGCAAAAGGCTGCTGACGGAAAGAATACAATGTTCATCTTTTTGGATGCCTTCACAGATCCGTTTCACTGCCATTGCCACCCCATAATTGGTGAATCCCTTTCGTCCTATGATCTCGTATGCGCTTTGCTTCACTTCCTCCTCCAGATGATCCTGATATCCCGGTTTCGGAGAATGATTGCTCCGCAGACGACACATGGTTTCAAACGGAACTCCACTGACATTGGTACAGCTCCATGCCACCAATTCGCTGTCTCCGTGTTCCCCGATCACAAAGGAATGGACGCTGCGGGGATCAATACTCAGTTGTCTGCCGATCATATATTTCAAACGACCGGAATCCAATACCGTCCCACTGCCCAGCACCCGGTGCTCCGGAAACCCTGACAACCGTATGGTCACATAGGTCAGGATATCCACCGGATTGGACACCACTAATAATATGGCATCCTGATTATACTGTGTGATCTTGGGAATAATCTGTTGAAAGATTGTAACATTTTTGTGTACCAGATCCAGACGGGTCTCGCCCGGTTTCTGCCCTGCCCCCGCAGTGATAATGATAATTCCCGCATCTGCCAGATCTTTATAATCTCCCGCATAGATATCCATCGGACTGGCAAAAGACAACCCATGGCTTAAATCCATCGCCTCCCCTTCTGCCTTTTCCACATTGACATCGATCAGAACCATCTCCTGAAACAATTCACTCTGCATCAGAGAAAAAGCAATGCTGGTACCTACAAAACCACATCCCACAATTCCACATTTTGTATATTCTGCCATAAAAAACCCTCCATTTTCTTTTTTCCTAGTATTTCAGAAAATGGAGGGTCTTATTCATTCCTTAAAAACTTACTAAATC
>JAUNIU010000104.1 GCA_030523265.1 Eubacteriales bacterium
GGGGTTGCCCACTAGAACCTAAATCTAGCGCGTCTGCCAATTCCGCCATATCCGCTTGTCTGGCATAAGATGCCAACGGCGTTCATTATACCGTATTTCAGGAAATAATTCAATAATTTATTTGACTTATTTCAATTTATTTTGTTTCCGGTACTCTGCGGGACTTTGGTTTACATATTTCTTAAATTTTGTATGAAAATAATCCACATTACGGTAACCGACTTTTTCGGCGATTTCATATACTTTCAATTCGGTTTCCACCAGCAGTTCTTTGGAGTGATTGATTCGCACTTTATCGATAAACACATTAAAGCCTTCACCCACCTTTTTGGTAAAGATTTTTCCCAGATAAGAACTGTTATAGCCAAAGAGGGGCGCAATATTTTCCAGCTTTATATTATTCATATAGTTGTGTTCGATATAGTGAATGATATCATCCATAACGCTATCGCTGGATGGATTGCCGATGGCGCGCATGATCATTTCAAATTGTTCCGTAAAATATAGCAGAATCTCATACAAATAGTAGCGGCTGCTGATGAAGTCGATGATTTCACTGTTCCCCGGGAATGGAATTTTTGCATTGTGATACAAATGGGACAGCCGCTCCTTGATGGACAGATACAGATCGGTTAAAAACAGTTTGATCTTTGGAATATCAGAACCCGACTGATAGAGTTGATATTCCAGATCTTTTAGTGTTTCTGCCACCTGATTGCGCTTGGCAGCCTGAATATACCCGGACAGAAGTTCGCAGTAACGCTGTAAATTTTCCTCCCGCAAAATATCATCATGGATAGCATTTTCCTGTGGTAATTGCTCGTAGCCAATTGTATGCTGGTGGTGTTCGCAAAAGAAACGTCGCTGCAATAACAGCAAAGCTTCCTGATAAGATATGTGAATATCTTCGATACGGTCTACCGTTCTGCCATAGGTGATAAACAGAGAGTCTAACGGGGAGTTCATCTGCGGTTTCTGCTCCCGGTCATAATGTTCCAGAAATTCCTGAAATTTCTGGAGAATGAAATGTCCTTTTAATAACAGAACTTCATTATTGTCAATACTGATATTGTCATACGAATTATTATCCTCGTTCGTGATCTTGAGCAAATCCGAAAAACGGTAGGATGTGCGATTGGCATTGTGGCTATATTTCTCGTAGATTACCACTTGATATTGATCGGCATCGGGATAGAGCTCTGTATATTTCAATTGCTCATAGTCAGCTTGGTTGGTCATGATATCATACAGGATCATCCCCTTGGCTCTGTCACGATACTGTTCGAGGGCTTCCTCCCGTTTGGCATCCTGGGAGAGATGCTCTGCGATTTCCTTTACGGTTTCCAACAATTCGTCTTCTTCGATTGGTTTCGTCAGATAATAGTCAACGCCGTACCGTATGGCAGCCTGGGCATATTTAAAATCAGTAAATCCGCTCAGGATAATAAATTTCCCCTGATAACCTTGTTCACGGGCATGTTTTACCACATCAATGCCCAGCATTTGCGGCATACGGATATCTAATAATACCAAATCCGGATCTTGGTCTATAATTAATTGTAACGCATCGGCACCGTTAGCGGCTTCGCCGATGATTTCATATCCCAGCGCGTTCCAGTCTAAGATACATCGTAGTCCCTGGCGAATGATTAATTCGTCATCTGCTATTAATATCCTGTACATCGTAATCCCCATTCTAATTCATTCTATATGTGTAACGGTTCAATTCCGGGTCATCTGTGTTTAGGAGGCTGAACTGTTACCAATGTTCTAAAGCGTTTTTATCTGTCATAAATTAAGATATAACATATTTATTATATCCAATTGAGTGAAAATTAGCAACGTCTATGCATTTTGCGTTTTCCCATTTTGGCAGGGATAACGCAAACGGGACATGGATGTTCGGGAATAGGAGCGAAATGGTATTGATACAATATATTTCAAATTTGATTATACCCATCTTGATTTTTTACGTGATTGGTTATGGTTTATTAAATAAGGTGGCGATCTTTGATGCATTTGTGAAAGGTGCGGAGGAAGGCTTCAAGGTCGTTCTGGGGGTTTTACCCACCCTGATTGGTCTCATGATGGCGATCGGTCTGTTGCGGGAATCGGGTTTGTTAGAAAAGATTGCGCAGATGATAGAACCGGCGGCGGTCATGCTCCATTTTCCCGCTTCTCTGGTGCCACTGACTTTCATTAAGATGATTTCTTCTTCGGCGTCTACGGGGTTATTGATTGATATTTATAAAGAATTTGGAACGGATTCCAGAGAAGGCTATATGGCGTCTCTGTTTATGTGCTGTTCCGAAACGATATTATATACAATATCTGTCTATTTCATGGCGACCGGGGATGCAAAGCATCGCCCCATCAGCGGTATGCGCTGGACTCTGGTGGGTGCGCTGATCTGCACTTTCGCAGGGATCGTGGCAAGTGTCTTGCTTACTGGCTGGCTGGTGGGATAATCCGGTGGTGTATATATATGGCATAGAACCATGCACCGAAAGAAGTCTTGATATTTATTTTTTGGTCATATCATAAAATTGTTTTCTTTGTTCAAGAAATAGACATAAAGTTGGTATATAATAGAAAATGGAAACAAAAAAATAATGCAGGAGATGGGACTTGAACCCACACGGCGTTGCCACCACTAGATCCTTAGTCTAGCCTGTCTGCCAATTCCAGCACTCCTGCATATTCGTTCGCATAACGAACGATAAATATCATATCAGTTTTAGGAAAATTTGTCAATACATTTTACGAAAAGTGGGTAGTGTGAAAAATAGCCTTGATAGCTTATTTTTCACACGTGAACTTGTTTACGCTTCGGAAAGGAGAGCAATATGCGAAGGAAAATATGGATGTCCTGGATGTTATCTGCCAGCCTGATCGTCAGTGGTTTCAGTGTCTTTCCGGCGGTGGTGTCGGCTGGGGAGACCGGGGATATATTACAGGAGAAGTCGTTTCATCGGGTAATGGATGGACAGGAGGGAGACCTGCTTCATTATCATTATGAAGACGCACAGGGCAATGAGGTCTTGCCACAGACGGAGGGACAAGCCGGGACGTATTCCCGCAGAAAAGCTACGGCGACAGCAGATATTCCGAGTGTGTTTGACCCCAGAGGAACGGAGGCAGAGACTCCGATACGGGATCAGACCGATACAGGGGCATGTTGGGCGTTTGGTGCATTAAAATCCCTGGAGGGGAATGCGATTGCGCAGGGACTATATACTGTGGAGGAAGCTGATTTTTCAGAAAATCATTTGGTATGGTATACATACAATCATCTAAAGGATACTGCGGATCCATTATATGGAGACTATGTGACGCTTTACAGTGGGTGGAAACAGGCATCCGGAGCAGAAGTCTATACGGTTGGCGGCAATGCGTTGTTTGCCATGTTTACTCTGGCAAATGGCTGGGGTGCCGCAGCGGAGAGCGTGGCACCGTTTGGGACAAGCGAATCGATGGCGGCAGAGATGGAACAGCAGGAGGAAAGCCTGCGCACATCATCCGTCATGCGTCTGACTTCAGCGGAGTGCTATGATGATGCTTCCCGGGATGCCATTAAGCAGGCTGTCTTGGAGAATGGTGCCATGGATGTGTCTCTCTATTATCCGGCGAATAGCCTGGATAGAAAATTATATATGTACACCGATGAAGAGACTTGTTCTCTGTATAACAATAAATACAGTGCAGATGATGCCAATCATTGTGTGACGATCGTCGGTTGGGATGATGACTATGATACTTTCAAAAAGACACCGGAAGCAAGTGGTGCGTGGCTGATCGCTAACAGCTATGGTGAGGAGTATAATGCAGACGGATACTTTTGGGTATCCTATTATGATACTTCTCTGTGTGATTATTATACTTATCAGGGCACTGCCAGTGATACCTATACGACAGCATTTCAATACGATGGTTTCGGCTGGGGAGATGGCTTTGTATCGGATCAGTATATTCGTCTGGCAAACGTATTTACCAATGAGGCAGAGAAGCCGCAGCAGCTTACTGCTACTTCTTTCTATACCTATGCGGATGGGCAGTCTTATGAAGTGAATGTGTATCGCAATTTGGGAGAAGACGGCCCATCGGATGGGGAATGGGTCGGCGGCTGTACCACGAAAGGTGTTGCAGAGTATTCTGGATATCATACGGTCAGTCTGGCAGAACCCATTGCAGTGGCACCGGGCGAAACATTTTCTGTGATTGTGACATTTTATGCGGATAACGGGAAGGCATATGCGCTGCTGGAAGGGGAAAATGACCCGTTTTCAGAATTACATCATGTAGGGAATGTCGGACAGAGTTATGTGTATTTTGCGGAAGAAGACGAATGGTATGACACCGCAGAGAAGAAGTATAATAATGTATGTGTTAAAGCATTTGCAAATCCGATTACAGAGGAAGCGTATCAGGCGCAGGAAGAGACATACCAGCCTTCGGTGCCGACACCGACGCCGACATTGCGGCCGACGGTGACAACTACGCCTGCGGGCGGGGATGCCGGTGCATCATCCGGGACAGGGCAAAATGGTAACACCAGCAGTACGTCACAGGGCAGTACAGCGGGGGGCAGTTCTGCTGCGAAGGTAACGAAAATCAGTAGTGCCAGCAAGGTTGTGATGGGTAAAGGCGAAAAGATAAAGCTGGAAGTCAAGACCAAGCCGGCGTCTCTGAAAAATACTCTGACGTATCGGAGCAGCAATACCAAAGTGGCTAAGGTGCAAAAAAATGGTACCGTGAAGGCGAAAAAAACAGGATCCGCCAAAATCACCATCCAGGCATCTTCCGGTGTAAAGCGGACGGTCAAAATCCGGGTTAAAAAAGCACCAAAATCCCTGAAGGTGACAGCGGCAAAGACGGTTCTCAAAAAGGGAAACACTACTAAATTAAAGGTGCGGTTAAGCAAAGGCAGTGCCAGTTATCAACTGAAATATAAGTCCATGAATAAGAAAATCTTATCCGTGTCCGCCACAGGTAAAGTGAAAGCCAAAAAGGTGGGAACTACCCGGATTCGGGTAAAGACTTTTAATGAGAAAAAAGCTTATATTAAAATCAAAGTTGTTTCCTGAAATCTCTTGACAGATGGTGGAATATGTTAGACAATAGGCAGGGTGCCTTTTGAGGCAGTCTGCCTGTATGTTGTCCGTCAGGAGAATGGGCGGTGAGATAGGGATGATCTGCATATGGGTTTTCGAGAAGGATATTTTTTATAGAATGGAGATGGTAATGTGTTTGGTTTTGGACAGTTAATTGGTATCTTGAAGAAAGATCCAAAGAAAATCGTATTCACAGAGGGAGAAGATCCACGTATTTTAGAGGCTTCCTCTCGTTTGTTAGCAAGTTATTTCCTGCATCCGATTTTGATCGGTAATGAGCAGAAAATCATGGATGCCGCAGAGGAAAGCGGTTTTAACATTCGCGGTGCAGAGATTATCGATCCAGAGAAATTTGAGCAGATGGATGAGATGGTCGAGTTGTTCTGTGAACTGCGTAAAAAGAAAGGGGTTACACCGGAGAAGGCGCGGACGGTGCTTTCTCAGGCGAATTATTTTGGAACGATGTTAGTCAAGATGGGACTAGCTGACGCTTTGTTGGGAGGAGCTACCTATTCCACAGCGGATACGGTGCGTCCGGCATTGCAGCTGATTAAGACAAAGCCGGGCAATAGCCTTGTTTCTTCTGTATTTATTCTGGTTCGTCCGAGTGCAACGGGTGATAATGAAGTTTTGGCGATGGGGGATTGTGCCATCAATATTAAGCCTTCCGAGGATGATTTGGTGGAGATCGCCGGGGAAGCGGCGAAATGTGCCCGTATTTTCGGAGTAGATCCGCAGGTGGCATTTTTAAGTTATTCCACACACGGCTCAGGGGCCGGTGAGGATGTGGATAAGATGCGGAATGCAGCGATTAAGACCAAGAAGAAATATCCAGATCTGCCGATCGATGGTGAATTGCAGTTTGATGCGGCAGTATCTCCTCGTGTTGCCCGGACCAAATGTCCGGAATCAGCGGTGGCAGGTCATGCCAATACATTTATATTCCCAGATATCAATGCAGGTAACATCGGTTACAAGATTGCACAGCGCATGGGTAATTTTGAAGCGTACGGACCGATCCTGCTGGGACTGAATGCACCAGTCAATGATTTGTCTCGTGGATGTAATGCTTCTGAGGTATATTCCATGGCGATTATTACCGCAGCTTTGGCAAGTGCAAATACCGAGGCATAGTAAATTTATGGATGAAATCACGGTTTCGGCTGGATGGTTTGAACGACTCGGCAGATTCATAAAAAACGCAGTGTAGCTCGTACACTGCGTTTTTTAATAGATAATCTATGATACATTCTGTGTCATAGGGCACAACATCCCAACATATTGCATTAGTGGGTGGCATTGTAGGCTTCGCGCACAGCTTTTGCCAACTGGTCGCCACAGGATGTATTTTTGAAGCCGCATTTGATACCTCCCAGCTTACTCTCGATCTGCTCCACGGTGAGTCCTTCCACCAGAGAACGGACGGCTTTTAAGTTTCCATTGCATCCTCCCGTATATTGGACATTAGTGATGACGTCTCCATCAATATCGAAAGTGATCTGTGTGGAACAAGTTCCCTTGGTCTGATAAGTATATTTCATCTGGATTACCTTCCTTTCCTGGTATAATATGGTATAGTGAAATAAACCCTGCTTTATATCTCGATCTGCGAAAAGACTTCGCCTAAGCCACATTGTAGCACAAGGTCCGCGTCTTTGTCCATCGGCGTGGCAGATTTGTTGATCAGTACCATGTGTTTGCCGTGGAAGTATTGCAAAAGTCCTGCGGCCGGATATACAGCCAGTGAAGTTCCGCCGATGATGATCATGTCAGCCGCGGAAATGGCGCGGATGGCACCAGAGACGGTGGCATCATCTAAACCTTCTTCGTATAAGACCACATCTGGCCGGATGGTGCCGCCACATCCACATTTCGGGATGGGATCGGTGTTTTCAAAAATATAATCGGCAGCATAAGTTGTACCACAATTCGTACAGTAATTTTTCAGGGTAGTGCCATGGAGCTCATATACTTTCACGCTACCTGCTTTTTGATGCAATCCATCTATATTTTGCGTGACAATAGCGGAGAGTTTGCCCTTTTCTTCCATATCTGCCAGTTTTTTGTGGGTAATGTTAGGTGCTATGTCCCGGCAATCCATTTTTTGGCGGTAAAATTCATAAAAGACATTGGGATGATCCCGCAGACAGCTATGACTCAACAGATATTCCGGCGTGAAAGCATCAAACTGTACATCATGTTGATTATATAATCCGTCCTTGCTGCGAAAGTCAGGGATACCGCTCTCGGTTGACACACCGGCTCCGCCAAAGAAAACAATATTTTCAGACTCTGCAACCCACTTTTTAAATGTTTCAATCTCGTTCATGGCAGTCTCCTTTCTGGTTAGTTACATCCACCGGACGCTTGTGTCCGTATATGTGGACAGATATTTTCGGGAATCCCTGTTCGGAATTTAATCCCGAGCAGAATAGACAATATCCCGTATCACCTGGATATCCCGATACCCATTGCCACCGCATTTTTGAATGACATAGATGATAGCCAGATCTTCTTCCGGGTCCATCGCCACATAGTTGCCCAGCCATCCGTCCCAGCCAAACTCACCCTTGGAACCCAGGCTTTCCGCCAATTCTGGATGAATCATCTGTCGCATGAGATTGCCGTATCCGTATCCTTTTAATGTATCCCAATCCAGTTGGGAGAGTTGCTGTTCATCCAGATGGTTCTGGGTCATCCATTCCACAGTTTTGCGACCCAGGATACGCACATCATGATAGATACCTTTATTCATCATCATTTTCACAAATTTAGAATAATCATCTATGGTGGAGACCAGACCGGCTCCGCCGGATTCAAAGTCAGGTTTCTGTAAATGCATATATGACAGACATAAGTGTTGCCAGGTGCATGGTTCCATCGTCTGTGTCTCTGGCATATATTGATAGAACTGCATGAATCGGTCCTGTTTTTCCTCCGGCACATAGAAGTCGGTATCTACCATGCCCAGTGGGGCAAATATTTCTTCTTTGAGGTAATCGCTATAACGTTTGCCGCTGACCACTTCTATGATGGCGCCTAATACATCGGCACAGAAGCCATAGAGCCAACGGGTTCCCGGCTGAAATGCCAATGGCTGTGCTCCGATGCGGTTAGCCAGTTCATAGGTGGTGATAGTTTTCCCTTCCTCGATCTCCTTGTAAAATTCCTGTTGTACCTCTTCCATATAAGCGCCTGCCGGAAAAGAAGCATCCGGGTAACAGACACCAGCGGTCATATCCATTAAGTCCTGTACCGTAACTTCACGCTCTGCGGGTACCAGTCCCTCTGGCGTATATACTTTTTGATTTTGAAATCCGGGAATATATTTGCTGGCAGGATCGGATAGAGATAATAATCCTCGTTCCACCAGTATCATGACTGCCACTGAAGTGACTGGTTTGGTCATGGAGTAGCAGCGGAAGATGGCGTCCCGTTTCATCGGAATATTTTTTTCTTTATCGGCTTTTCCATATTCATTTCGATACACTTCTTTGCCATGTTCCAAAATGCAGATGGCAGCGCCTACATTTTCATCCGGGTTTTCGGAATGGGTGATCAAAGTAGATTCAATCGCTGTGTCTAATCGGGTTAAAATTTGTTGATTCATACGTACCTCTTTCTAAACGCATTCGTTTTTCATTTATTTTCAGATTTGGGTATAAAACACCCTTTTGCGTCCATTCTATCATACTGTGTGAAAAATGCCAATCTTTTCAAATAGAGAATCCTTCTGTCCGCAGTATAACTTTCGACACTTCAGAAATAATAAAACAGAAGTATTTTGATATAGACAACAGGTGATACATTTATTGCAGGAGCGGAGGGGATTCATGAGTACTATACAGGCATACATTATCATGTTTTTAACGGGTGGATTTCTCTATGTGGGAATTGAGATTTTGCAGAGGGGATATTCTCATATTTCCATGTTATTAGCCGGAGGATTGTGTTTTTTGTTGGTGGGAGTGGTAGAAAATGTATTGGGTGATTCTGCATCATTAGTGGGACAGATGGTGATTTGCGGATTGATGATTACAACAGTAGAACTATTGGTAGGAATGCTGGTGAATCAAAAGATGCATCTGGAAGTGTGGGATTATTCCAAGCAGCAATATAATTTTAAAGGACAGATATGTCTGTTATATACCAATCTGTGGATATTATTGTCCGGCCCGGTGATTATTACGCAT
>JAUNIU010000105.1 GCA_030523265.1 Eubacteriales bacterium
ATTGCTGCAACCGTTCTTTGCATTTCTCCATAGTATCCGAAGCCATCTCATAACAATAAATTCTCTGATATCTCCGGGCATAATTCTGAATAAACGACTCTGCCGAATCCCCATTGTACGCTCCCAGATCCACAAATACTTCCGTCTCGTCACAAGTAATCAGATCAAGATCAAAATAGTCAGAATAATTATTTTCACGAATCATATTTTTATAATCATAATCAAATGTAATCCAAAAATACAAAATACCATGCAATACTTTTTTGGACCGATAATCATTTAAGCTCTGATACAGCCAGACGAAATCATCCAAATGCTCTTTTAGCTGCTTTGCACGATCTTCAAACAAACCATATTCCCCCTGCTCCAGATCAACCGGTCCCCAAAAATGAGAAAAATGATTATGCAAATAAATAATCTGGTAATAAACTTTTTCGTCCATCTTGCGAATATGATCCAAACTTTGAATCATCTCATATTTTAAGCCTTCATAAGATGAATTCTCTACATATAACCTCAAATTGTCAAACTCTGCATCAACTCTATTGCACACTTTCAATCCCATGTAATACCCATACCTTTCTTATTGCCTATGCAGGTGTCAAAAGCTGTCTTTTGCCTCCTAAATCCTATATATCAATGCCCCATATTTTCACATCACATGTTCTCTGCCAAAGCCGCATCTGCACGGTATCCCGCCGCGATCTCCTCAAATTCTTTCTGTGTCAGCTTCATTTTAGCGGTCTTCAGAAAAAACTGCTCGATCCAATTCAACCCATCCAAATACGGATTTTCTTCCCATGCGGGCACTAATTCACATACCTTTCGCTGCATCCAGCAAATTGTATCATACGGAAGCGTATCATATCTTGTAAAAAATAAATGCAAAGAATTAATATAAAAATATCGCAAAAATCCAAATTCGATCCATGCCTGATTGCTACCATACAACCCTCTTCGTTTCAATTCCTCCAGTTTCAATAATTCCACCTGCAACCTGTCCATATGCCGATCCGAATTTCTCGCCACAACGGTTGAACACTCATTGACAAAATAATGATATAAAACTTCCGGTATAATGTAATAAGACTTCACATAATAGGATAACAGGGTACTCCAATAATTATCTTCATAGGCTAGTCCCTCTGGAAAATATATTTCATGCTCCACAATCATATCCCGACGGTATAGTTTACACCATATACCACCCGACATCCCTAACCCCTGGTCACCATACGGATCTCTCCACATAATTTGATTCATCGTCTCATTCACTGCCGCACGGTAATAAATCTTCCCGGTACTATCTTCCCTCTGAAACAGACAACCCACAACATCTGCGTCTGTTTCCTGCGCCTTGGAATACAATTTCTCATACATGGTGATATCCACCCAGTCATCCGAGTCCACAAAACCAATATAATCTGCACTTGCATAAGATAACCCAATATTTCTGGCACCTCCCTGCCGGGAATTTGTCTCGCTATGTATGACCAATATAGAATCGGAATATCCCTTTTCCCAAGCACATAATTTCTCATATGTATGATCGGTAGACGCATCATCCACAAAGATCAATTCCAATGCGTCCACTCCTATCGTTTGATTTACCAGGGAATCTACAAGGCGATCTATGTAGGATTCCACATTATAGCAAGGAACGATAACACTTATCTTCTTCATATAACTCCCCTTATGGCTCTTCCGTTATTTGCTGTAACATATCCGCTACCCGATGCTCCCATGTATGCCCTGCCAACGCCTTCTGTTGACCACGCATCGCAATCTCTGCCGCTGTATCATCATTTTCCAGCAGTGCCTGTATCAGCAACGGTATTTGATCCAGTTGCTTCAGTGAATACAGTTTGATATCTACATCATCGGTAAAGTGTTGCTCAATATACCTGCTGGAATCCGTCAATGACACCGCACCGGACAGCATGGCTGCTACATTTCTCTCCTGGATGCCACCTCGAAACCATGGCATCACATTTAACGATATCTTTGTATTGGCTAATGCTTGTAAAGAGACTTCACCATCCCCCTGATGCAGTATCAGATTTTTCGGTTGTGAACACCGAAACCGTTCCCAGCCATTTCCATAGATATGTACCGGTATTCCCGCATCCACTATATGCAACATCACCTGATCCCGGACATAAGCCCGGACAAAGATATCTACACAACGCAATATACTAAGTATCTGCATCCGGACATTTGGTTGCATATCCACATCATTATCGGATAACGTTTGGTCCAATGCCTGCCACAGCAGCATATCCGGTTCCTGAAGCATGATATCCATCACATTTTCTGCCATAATCTGCATCGTTTCCGGAAGCTGCTTAATCGCTGCATAATGTTGGTTCAAATCAAAATAAGTTCCGGTAAATAACAATGAAATCCCTCTCTGTCTATATGGAACCTGATGTTTTGTGCAATTACCCGATAATGGCAAAAAACCTACTTTATGAATTTCCGGATAATGTTCCTGAATAAATTCAGCATAAAACCGATCACAGGAAAACACAATCGAACGATCTCCCAGACAGGATAAGCGTTCTAAATGTACCACAGGATTATCATATAGTACCGTACAGTACCGACATCCCTCCGGCAAAATCCCCTCTATACTTTCTGCATAGATGGCATTGCAACTCAGTACCAGATCCGGCTGCATCTCCACAAATACCGATTCCAGATGTTCCAGCAAACGATCTGTCATGGCATCATATACATACGTGACATGCCCCATTTTCCGGCAATAATGCTCCCATTGATCAATATAATTCCGCATCGACCCATACTGCGAGATTCCTTTTACCAAAACGATCTTCATATTTCTCCTTCATCCTTACATCTACTCTTTCCTAATGATAGCAGATTATCAAACCCTTCACAATACAGAACCGGCACTCCCGTCTCCCAGTGCATTTCATAACGACACTGTTTCGTCTGAAATGTTTTATTTACTCTGCTCTCGCTGTCCTCCGTTACCGGTATAGGCATCCGCTCCAACTCTCCCAACGCCATGGCAAATACTTTCAGCAGATCTGCCTCCAAAGAATGTCCCGTTGACCGAAAGACGATACCATCCACCTCCCGCTCAGTGATCACATGTAATATTACATGGTCTATCTGCTTCAAAAATTCTTCCTTCTCCTGCAATGGTATCATCTCATCATCTACACCATGATAAACCACGATTCGAGCATGATTCGGAAAATCTGCATACAAATTTCTCAGGTCATAACTTTCCCGGTCTACCTGCTGATCTGCCAATCGATAATGATAAATCTTTTGCAAAGAAAACAGTTCCCCTACACAGGTTACTTCCCGGTCATGTTCCATGAAGTAGGGAAATAAGTACGCACTATTGTCAATGATCCCAGTAAACAATCCCGGTGCCAGATAATTGCACAGATATGCCAGATATGCTCCATGAGACTGACCATAAATATACACCCGGTCACGACATGGCCGGATGCCATTTTCCCGTATAATATCCTGTAATACCGACACCGCCATCAGATTATCCATCGCCTGTATCAGTCCCATCTCATTATAGTCGTCTGCTTGTTCCTGTAACGAGATATAGCCGGACAATGTTTTGCCTGCCAGCAAATCCTGATGATTCGCATAATCCTTTGCCAATATGCTTATTTCCTCCGGCGCCAGCACCTGGCGCAGCATATCTTCCGTCACCGTCAGATGTTGATCGTTTTGCATATAACGATAGCCCAGATAATCACACTGAACCACAATCAAATCATACTGGTCTGCGAAAGTTTTCCGCATCTTTTGATACACATTAGACCGGGCATTGCCACCGTATCCTGCAATTAATAACAAAATCCCGGTATAGTCCCCCGCCCCTTGTTCCGGCTCTGCAAAGTACATCTTCATCCTCCGGCTTGCATCACTGTATCTGGTTGGTTGTCCGTTGATCTCCAATTCATATTCCTGTGCCATAATTCCCCTCTTGCGGTCATGCTTGCAACTCCATCCGTAATCATCTGGTGTATATATCGACCATTCAGATACTTTCTATGACTTTTCCCACTTGTAAATCCTGCGGTGATCACGTAGGATAACTAAAAAGAATTGTGGAAATTTCGTATATCCATGCAATTTTTCACAGTATCACCTCAGACAATTTCATACTCTTGGTTCCCTGTATTCTGGCTCCCCCCTCTGTGGCATCAATAAACTCCACCTGCTTCGCATCCTCCTGTGTGATGCGCTTCTCGATCCAGCGCCGATAGATATCCAGATTCTTTGCGGTTTCCACCGGATTCCCATAAATATCCTCCACCAGCAGATTCCCCTGTTTCACCTCTCTGGCATAAGCGGTATCCGCAGCATGATCCCTCTGCCCTGTATACGCCAGATCCAATCCCACAAATACCACCCGTTTGCACCCCAGACGTATACTGATATCCACAGCAGTGGTCGTCACCGATCCTCCGGATTCATACAGCGGATATCCCTGTTCTTTCGCATATTGTTCGCTCTTTTGCAATCCCTTCTGACAGATCAAATAACGCTCCCCCGGGTATTCCGCCAGAATCTTGTGATATACCGTAGGCAAATATAATAAAGGAATGGACTTTTCTGTCAGATCTTTCGTCTGCCCATATGTCGATGCCCCTCCATCAATGACAATCACAAAGTCTGGTGTAATGCCAGCTTTTAACAACTTTTTAAGCACCGTCCCAGTTGCCAGAATGACGGCATCCCCCTGCACTTTCCTCAACTCCATCATATTGCGGTCTAAAGATGGTCCCGCTGCAATGATATACACGGTCTTTGCTGCAAATCTCTCTCTTAAGGCAGTCACCTCCTGCCCAAAATACTCCCGATTCCGCACAAAGTTTCCATTGAGACGGGGTAACTGCGTCTGTGCTGAACTATATTCGATGAAATACTGTTCCAGCTGCATCCGGTAATGTTCCTGCGCGATCAACTTCATGGACGGATAATGAATCACCAATCGTCCTATCTCATCCATCCGGTCTGCCACCTTCCTCAATTCTGCAAAATCAGGATCTGCGACAATCTCCAATCGCCCACTATCCATCCAGGACCCCAGACAACCATACTGTTCCGCTATTTGCAGCATCTGTGGATCTGACTCTATCACCTTTACGCGAACTGCCTCATCCATCTCTAACAATCCGGCTACATGATAGCCTAACCCCAAGCCATAGACTACATAATCGTAATGTTCACTGTCAAACCAGCTCTCTGCTAATGTTTTCCCTTCCTCATAAGGGTCACCGTTGGAATGCAAATATACCCATGCGCCATCACTTAACGCTGCCAACGTATACTCTCCACTGGATGCCGCCTCGATCCGGTATCGCTCTCCGATACACTCCGGCGCCACCGCCGCACCTGCGTACATCTCCTGTATGGATGTGACAAATGGGATCAGACGCAACTCCAACAAATCAGCCAATAAGATATAATCCTGCTTTTCCTGTGCTTCTAATAACTCCTGTAATGTGAGTAATACTGCGCTCTCCTCCAATATCTCCCCGCCGGCATTTATCTGGTCTTTCCACTGCAGCCAGACAGGTAATAACGCTCCAAACGCATCAATCACATTCGTGATTTCGCGCATCGCATAGAGATATTCCTGTCTGCGGATATATCTCACCGTCCGCCGCAAAGCATGAAGTAACCGGATATCAGGACAAACCACTTCCTGCCAAAAGGTATGCCATGACACCGTTTGCTCTTCTCCACCTTCCATATCCATCAGTTGCTGCAAATAATCCAATATCTCCTCTGCGCGGTTCGCCCAGGTGTGCTCTTTGATGGCTAATCTTCTGCCATTTTCAGCAATCTGCGCACTCTTCTCTCCATCCTGCAGAATCTTCCTTACCTTTGCCGGCAGATATTTTAATCCTTTGAGGGAATAAAAATAAACATTTTCTGTTTCCCGAAGCTGCTCCTCCAGGTATGTACTGCCATCTGTCAGACACACCGCACCACACAGCATCGCCGTATATACCCGGTCATGGGAACCATCCTTAAACCACGGCATGATATTGAGTGATATTTTAGAATCCCCAATGATATCCAAAGACGTTTCATAAGGCACTGCCGGATGTACCACCAGATTTTCCGGGTGTTTACATACGAATTGATCCCATCCGTCCCCATATACATCCACGGATATCCCGGCTTCCACCAGTGTACGAATGACCTGTTCCCGATAATAACTGCGTATATAACGGTCCACCAGCCGAAATTCCTGCATCACTTCTGGCATCTCTGCGGCAGAAATCCGGATACCAAATTGCGCAAAACAACGCTCTGCCGCCTGTTCCAGCGTCAGTTCATTTTCCCGCACCAACAGATCTGCCACTGCATTTAGCAACTGCTGCATTTCTACCGGGTATTTCCCAAACTCCGCGCGTACCTGTGCCGAATCTGTATAGGAACCCATGAAAGAAACGTCTATCCTCCGCTCGTTATATGGCTTATTTCCCTTCCCGGCACAACCCGCATGCGGCAAATATGCAGTTCCCCATATATTGGGTAAATATGCATCGGTATAAAGTACATGGTTGCGATCCGGTGACAATACAAATATCTTAGGATACTGACTCTTTAGTCTCTCATAATGAATCAGCGGATGATCCATCAGATACGTGCAATAGATGGTATTCTCCTCTTGTAGCAATGCCTTGCCCAAGGTAGAATCCTCTTCTAACAGCATCCCATTTATGGTAATGATCACATCATATTTCTGCTGTATGACGGATTCCCTCTGTGACTCATAATGTACCGCATCTCTGCCATCCAACAGAGTAACCTCTTGTCCCATAGCTTTCATTTTCTCTGCCATTTCCTGCAAAAATATAGCTGTGGAATCATACTGTGACTGTCCTATTACATATAGTATCTGCATACTGACTTCTCCCCTTATTTGATCATAGTCTCCAGCCTCTCACATAGCCTTCACACAAAGAAAAAGGATTATAGTTTGTTCCCATTTCTACAATCCTTTCTTTTCCCTTTATTGTCCTATTTTCTCTGCCATATCTACAAACATTGGATACAATGCCTGCACTGCTTCTACGATTCCCTGAAAGATCATCTGGGAACTGTGATAGATATTGATCTCATCCTGGTGGCTGTCTTCCGTCACCACAAATACCCCCGACAAATATTTATTTGCCGTCTGAGACATATAAATATCCACCATATTATAAACCCTGTATTCGCTAATCTCACCAATGGTATCCAGCACTGCCCGCTGCAGCCGGTCTAATTTTATATTCTTTGGGTCGTTCTCCAACAGTTTCAATGCTTCCCGACACTTCTTCGCAGCCCACTCTGCCTTGTGCTCCATCTCCTGTAACTGTGTAGCATATCCCTGTAATTCTTCACATGCGTGCCGATACTCTTCTGGTGTAAAAACGGGTGTCTGTCCCCGAAGTATCGTATCCAGATCAACCTCCCGTACACAATACTGATCGATGACTTCTGCCAGAGTCATGATCTGGCTACCATGAATCCTCGCGCCACCTTCTGTCGCATCGATCACTTGAATCTTATTCTCCACTTCCCGGATAGACTCCTCAAACCAATCCAGGTAGATGATCCAGTCATGGCGGGATTTCACCGGCTTACCATCGATTCCCTCGATCATCTTGATGCCCTTTTCTTCGTTTAATACCGTCGAAACTTCCCCTCCGGCATGGGTCACGTCTCCCTGGTACGCCAGATCCTGTCCCACGAAAACAATCCGCTCAAATTCCAACGCGGCACAAATCGCAAATGCGGCTGTCGCCACAGAACCACCCGGATTATAATCGACAAATCCCTTGCCATACCGGTCAAAAAACTCTGCCAAAAAAGATCCACCCTGAAACCAGATTTTGACCCCCTCATGAAATTCCATAATCTCATGATTGGACTCCAGAATACAGAACAAAGGGATATCTTTTATCGCCGGATGATTCATATAGCTAAAAGGCTTTCCGGCATCCAGTGTCACCATAGCATCCGGCATGATATCATGTTTGATCAGATGCCGCATGGCAGTATCAACTGCTAAAATAAAAGCTTTCCCTTTTGCCCTCTTTAACTGCTCTATATTTTTATCCAAAGACGGTCCGGCTGCCACAATGATCGCCGGAATATCCTTTGGAATCACATTCACATAATCCGTAATGATCCGTCCCTCTTTCAGATAGACCATATTTTCTATCATATTAGGAACCATCTTCTCCGCAAAGTATGCCTGTGTGTCCTTATTGACCTGCACCAGTTGACTGATTTTTTTCACCGACTCTAAGAAATCCCGATACACTTCCGGAAATAATATATCATAGCCTGTATGATGACACACTATCTGGGTTTCCAGATTCGTCCAATGTGTGTTTCGACGAAGCAAATCGCTAAATTCATCCGGATTGATATCCGCAAAACACAACAACACACGCTCGTCCTCTAACAGATCCGATAGATCCGACTGATGTAGTGCTGCTTCAAAAATCTCAATACTTGGCTCGTAGATAAATAACTTCGCATCCTGTTGCAAACGTTTTAGCAAAGCTCTGGGAAACATGCCATTGCCAAAACCAAATAGCATAGCATTCACCAGAATATTATCTCCCGAGAACTGGTCTGCCCACCGCTCTGCCTCCTGTAAAGGCCGATAGAGACTATTTAACCGGACATCCTGCCCCTCGCGCTTTACTTGAAAGATGATATTACCGTCCTTCGCCCCCCTCGTCAAAATCTCATCGCATGGATATGCCCATTCTCCAGTCTGTATACAATTCTCATATCTATCGTATAATTTCTCCCGCTTTTGTCGCAAGATCCCTATGTTTTTCTGATAGTAATCCATACCATGCCTCCGCTTTATTTATACTAAAGAAGCGATCACTTCTAATTTTTCAATAACCTCATACTTTAAGACATCTGCCATCAGGATCGCATCTTTCTCTTCCATCGCAGATAATGCTTCCTTCAATGCAGCCGTCAATCCATCGATATCAATCTCTAGCTCTGTATGCTCCTGCTGATATGCCATAACAGTCTCTATCGTGGACAAAAGTTTCCCCAGCACCGGATCTAACTGTGCATAAGCTTCCTGCGTCTTTTGCTGGTAAAACATCTCTACCACATCATCAATGGCAGTAATGGTCTGTCCCATCAATTCTCTAATATTCTCCATCTCTTCCTCCTAAGACAAATATAGGGCCTGCCATAAAGCA
The DNA here is from genome assembly GCA_030523265.1 of Eubacteriales bacterium. GTDB lineage: Bacteria > Bacillota > Clostridia > Lachnospirales > Lachnospiraceae > Butyribacter. The sequence goes on from JAUNIU010000105.1 coordinate 9,243, forward strand.
GACCCCATATCGATTTTTG
>JAUNIU010000106.1 GCA_030523265.1 Eubacteriales bacterium
ATATTCTGATCAAGGTACAGACCACATCGCCATCGGTTCAACCGGGACAGAATACGAATCCTGCGGCTTCTCCGGTGAAGGCGACAGGTATGAAGCTTTCTGTCAGTGTAAAGAATGTGAAAAATCTTCCTGTAAAGTCCAAATACCAGCTGGCACCGAAGAAAACCATGCAGATCAGCGTGGCACTTTTGCCGGCAAATGCCAAGGCACAGAAGATCATATACAAGAGTAGTAAGCCTTCGGTTGCCAAGGTAAATGCTGGTGGAAAGATTACTGCGGGCAAGAAGGCAGGAAAGACGGTGATTACTGTGACTTCTGCAAGTGGACTAAAGAAGAAGTTCACAGTTCAGGTCATGAAGAAAGCGGTAAAGAAAATTACGCTAAAAGCTTCTAAGAAAAAGATTAAGGTGAAAAAGAAGTTAAAATTAAAAGCCACCGTCAAACCGGGAAAGAAACAGGCAAGTAGTACGTTGTACTGGAAGTCCAGCAATCCTAAGGTGGCAACCGTGAATCAGAAAGGTGTCGTCAAGGCGAAGAAAAAGGGGAAGGTAAAAATCACCGTCTATGCCACAGATGGAAGTGGCAGGAAAAAGGCTGTGAAATTGACTGTTTAATTTGCGCTTATCGTGAGGGAGTGCTGGTGCGATGTGTCTCGGTGGGTGTATGCGGGTAGTGAATAAGATATAATATTGTCTTTTGGGAACTACTTAGCCAGATATAAGATTAATAATGATAAGGAGGGGCAGAGTCTATGGAGATCCGGGTTCTTCGGTATTTTCTAACGGTGGTAAGGGAAGAAAGTATCACGAAAGCTGCCGAAGTGCTTCACATCACGCAGCCAACGCTCAGCCGTCAGCTATCCCAGATGGAAAAAGATATTGGTGTCAAGCTGTTTCACAGGGGGACGAGGAAAATCACTCTGACAAATGAGGGAATGCTGCTCCGAAGGAGAGCCGAGGAAATCTTGCAGCTTGTGGACAATACGGAAAGAGAACTGGTGGTGCAGGAAGAGCAGATTGAAGGGAAAATCACGATTGGCTGTGGGGAACTTGCCTCTGTTCAGGTATTGGCAGAACTGATTGATGCGTTCAGCAAAAAATATCCCGGTGTCAGCTATGACATTTTTACAGCAACCGCGGATTTGGTAAAGGAGCAGATGGATAAGGGACTGGTTGATGTTGGACTATTACTGGAACCGGTCGATATTGCAAAGTATGAATTTATTCGTCTGGATATAAAGGAACGGTGGGTTGTGTTGATGCGGCCCGACGACGAATTGGCAAAGAAAGAGTCAGTCAGTGCGAAGGATTTATCCGAATTGCCCATAATTCTGCCCCGCCGTCTGAATGTGCAAAGTGAGCTTGCCAGCTGGTTTGGTGATTATTATGCAGATCTGCATGTATTGTTTACCAGTAATCTGAATACAAACGGAGCGGTCATGGTAAGGAATGGACTGGCATATTCAGTTGTGGTGGAAGGTTCTGTGCCGTTCTGGGATCCGACAAAGATAACACAAAGACCGTTATCGCCAGAGCTTTTTGCAACCTGTGTGTTGGCGTGGAAACGACAACAGCCGTTTAGTCCGGCGGCAACGAAATTTATGGAACATGCAAAATGCTTTTTAGGCATGAGTAAGGCATAAAAATTAGGTATTTGATATATACGGAATCGGTAGCTATAATAGAAGTGTATAGGGTGAAGAAGAATCCATAGAAAAGATGGGCTTCTTCACTCTGTACACTTACTTTTTTTGTAATAATTTGATGCACAAAGAAGTGCGGAATGGAGGATTAGCATGAGTGAAAAGATCGTACAGACTGCAGGCAGGGATATTCTGGGTGAATTTGCGCCGATGTTCGCACATTTGAATGATGATGTGTTGTTTGGTGAAGTGTGGAACGAAGATGCCATTTCGATAAAGACAAAATGTATTATTACTGTGGTATCGCTGATGGCATCGGGGATTACCGATTCTTCTTTGGTCCATCATCTGCAAAATGCCAAGAATAACGGTGTGACAAAAGAAGAAATTGCTACCATTATCACGCATGCAGCAATGTATGTCGGGTGGCCCAAGGGATGGGCAGTGTTTCGGCTTGCAATGGACGTATGGAGTGATAATGATAATGCGTTTGAGCAAATGTTTCCTTTGGGAGAGAAAAATGAAGCCTATGCAGAGTTCTTTGTAGGGCAGAGTTATCTGAACATGCTGACGACAGAGGGGGTTGGGATCGCCAACGTGACCTTTGAGCCGGGATGCCGGAATAACTGGCATATCCATCACAAGGGAGGGCAGATTTTGCTCTGCACTGCCGGACGTGGTTATTATCAGGAATGGGGAAAGTCTGCCCAGGAGATGAAACCGGGAGATGTCATCAACATACCGCCGGAAATCAAGCACTGGCATGGTGCGGCACCGGACAGCTGGTTTTCCCATCTGGCGGTGGAGGTTCCGGCAGAGGATGCCTCCAACGAATGGCTGGAGCCGGTGGAGGAAAAAGACTATAGAGCACTGAAATAATGGTACTGATTTTATCGCTGAGGAAATATAGCGGCGAATGGAAATCATGGATTTTAATTTGAAACAACAGGAGGACAAACAAATGTTAGGTAATTTTGCGTATTGTAACCCAACAAAATTATATTTTGGAGAGGATTCTTTGCAGTATCTAAACACGGAACTGCCAAAGTATGGAGAGAATGTGGTGCTTGTATATGGTGGTGGTTCCATTAAGAAAAACGGCATCTATGATGAAGTGTTAGAACTGCTGGAGAAAAACGGCAAAAAGGTAGCAGAGATATCAGGAGTTATGCCAAATCCCACCCTTGAGAAATTGTATGAGGGTGTAGAAATTGCGAGAAAGCATCATGCCGATTTGCTGCTGGCGGTTGGCGGTGGCTCTGTCTGCGATTATGCTAAGGCAGTATCTGTATCGGTTCACTGTGCGGAGGACCCATGGGAAAAATATTATCTCAAATTTGAGGAACCGGACTGTGAAATCGTTCCGGTGGGCTGTGTGCTTACCATGGTGGGAACCGGTTCAGAGATGAATGCAGGAGCTGTGATTACAAACCATGAGAGTAAGATGAAGATTGGTCATGTATTTGCGGATGAAAACATTATGCCGAAGTTTTCGATCTTAAATCCCCAATATACGCTGACACTTCCACAGTATCAAATGGTTTCCGGCATCTATGATATTTTTAATCACATCTGTGAACAGTATTTTTCCGGAGAGGACGATAATACAAGCGATTATATCAGTGAGGGGTTGATGAGATCCCTGATTCATGCCAGCCGGATTGCGAATAAAGATACGCAGGATTACGAGGCGAGAAGTAATATTATGTGGACCGCTACATGGGCACTCAATACCCTTGTCGCAAAGGCAAAATCCACAGACTGGATGGTACATATGCTTGGCCAGGCAGTCGGTGCCCATACAGATGCCACCCATGGCATGACACTGTCAGCAGTTTCCCTGCCGTATTATCGGTATATTATGCCTTACGGTTTGGCGAAATTTAAGCGCTTTGCAGTGAATGTCTGGGATGTGGATGCAGACGGCAAGACGGATGAGCAGACAGCACGGGAGGGACTTGCCGCTATGGAAGCCTGGATGAAAGAGCTTGGACTTGTGATGAATCTGACAGAGCTTGGTGTGACAGAGGATATGGTGGAGGGTATCGCCGATTCTACCCTTGTTCTGGACGGCGGATATAAGGTAATCGAGAGGGAGGAAATTGTAAAGATATTGCAGGAAAGCCTGTAATTTACAATCTCTTTTGCCGGAGTTGCCTTAAGCGCTCCTAAGGAACAAAATTATAAAATGTAATATCTCTTTCCCATAAGAACCCCGTTGATTTATATATAAATCAACGGGGTTTGGCATTGATCAAAAAAAATAGAAAAAATTTGATGTAACTATTGACATTACATTAAAACTATGATATATTGACAGTGAAAGATGTAACAACAAACATTACAACATTGGTAGTAAGGAGGAAAACATTATGAAAGTAGGAGTTGTTTGTGCAAACGGAAAAGCAGGTAAGTTAATCGTAAAAGAAGCAGTAGAGAGAGGTCTGGACGTTACAGCAATTGTCCGGGGGGAAAACAAAACTGCATCTGACAAAACCATGATCAAGGATCTGTTTGATCTGACCACGGAGGATCTGAAAGAGTTTGACGTGGTAGTGGATGCGTTTGGGGCATGGGCAGAGGATGTGCTTCCGCAGCACAGTTCCTCTTTAAAGCATCTGTGTGATATTCTCTCCGGCAGCGAGACCAGACTTATCGTGGTAGGCGGGGCAGGGAGTCTGTATGTGAATCCGGAACATACCGTGCAGGTTATGGATGGTCCGGACTTTCCAGATATGTTCAAACCACTGGCGGCTGCACAGGGGAAGGCACTTGACGAGCTTCGCCTGAGGAAAGATGTGAAATGGACCTTTCTCAGTCCTGCCGGTGATTTTCAGGCAGAAGGTGAGAAGACAGGGGAGTATATTCTGGCAGGTGAGGAGCTGACACTCAATGAGAAAGGCGAAAGCATCATCAGTTATGCAGATTATGCAGTGGCGATGGTAGATGAGATCACAAAGGGAAACCATATTCAGGAAAGAATCAGTGTAGTAAGAAAATAAGAACAGGCAGGTTTTGTGGAGGTGTGCGTATGGCGATTCGTATAGCTGGCAGGAAAAAACATACAAAGAAAGTCGATTTTACACAGTTTTTAAGCGGAACACCAGCCGGAGATTATGTGTTTCAGGAGACGCCGTATGAAGAACAGATCGCCAGAGCAGCGGAAATGCTGGATGGGGCAGATGCAGTTCTCATAGGAGCGGGTGCAGGTTTGTCTGCGGCAGCAGGTCTGACTTATGGAGGGAAACGTTTTACAGATCATTTTGGAGATTTTATCGAAAAGTATGGTACTATGTATATGAGAGATATGTACAGTGCAGGATTTTATCCTTTTCCGACAGAGGAAGCCAAATGGGGGTACTGGTCAAGACATGTATGGTTAAACCGGATTGCCCCCGATGCACTTCCACTCTATCAGTCGATTTATGCGATGGTGAGAGAAAAATCGCATTTTGTGTTGACCACCAACGTTGACCATCAGTTCTGGAAAGCGGGATTTTCCGATGAAAATATATTTGCCACGCAGGGGGATTATGGGAAAATACAGTGCAAAAAGGGATGTCATCCAAAGACATACGATGCCTTAGATATGCTTACACAGATGTATCAGGCAGAAGAGGACTGTCTGGTACCGTCTTATATGGTTCCCCGGTGTCCGGAATGTGGTGGATCTATGACAATGCATCTGCGCTGTGACCAGTATTTTGTGGAAGATGCACATTGGAATGAAGCGGCCGGGCGTTATGCCTCCTTCTTAGAAAAACATGAGAGGGACAGGGTGTTGCTTCTGGAGATGGGAGTGGGATTTAATACGCCCACCATCATTCGGTTTCCATTTGAGCAAATGCTGTGCGGTCATGACCAATGGTCTTTGGTGCGGTTGAATCGGAATGAGGCTGTCCTGCCGGAACATTTCGGGAAAAGGGCGGTGGGTATCAATGAAGATATCGCCAAGAGCATAGCAGATTTGTCAGAAAGGGTGAATGGGAATGACGCAGTATAAAACGCAAGGGGATAGGCTTGACTTTTTGTTACAACAATTTAAGGAAGATTCGGTGCAATACAAAGATCTGGAAGTGGGGGAGAGTTGGGAAGAAAAAAGAATGGCGCTCCGGTCTCTGATGAATATTCGTATGCCCCGGGCGGTGCAGAGGGATGTGATGGAGGTACAGGATGCATTTCTGCTGGAGGAATCCAGAGAACGGGGCATTGTTTCTCTGGATACGATTCCCACAGTGGAAGAACAATATGGTAGTGTTCATCCGTTTGCGGCTCAAATATCCATCTGGCAGGGGGATATCACCAGGCTTCAGGCGGGTGCCATTGTAAATGCTGCCAATGCACAGATGCTGGGATGTTTTGTGCCATGTCATCGCTGTATTGATAATGCGATCCATAGTGCGGCAGGTGTTCAGCTCAGGGCGGAATGTAATCATTATATGAACCGCAGAAGGATACAATATGGTTCGCACTATGAGGAACCCACTGGGCAGGCGGTATTGACAAAGGGATATAATCTGCCTGCGGAATATGTCATCCATACAGTTGGTCCCGTGGTCAGCGGCAGGTTGACCGATGCACATAGACAGGATTTGCGGAATTGTTATGAAAGTGTACTGAACTGTTGTGTGAATCATAAGATTCGTTCGGTTGCATTTTGTTGTATCAGCACCGGGGAATTTCATTTTCCCAATGAGGAGGCGGCAAAGATTGCGGTGACGACCGTGACTGCTTTTCTGAAACAACATGCATCGGATTTTGACAGGATTCTTTTTAATGTCTTTAAGGATGAGGATCTGGTATGGTATCAGGAGGCGATAAGGTAAACGATGGATGTAATGCTTGACATTACATTATTGCAAATATACAATGAAATCTGGAAGGAGAAAAAATTATGCAGATTTCAAGTAGATTTACGATCGCTATACACATGCTCACCTGTATGGATGTATTTCAGGAAGATTACAAGGTTACCAGTGATTTTCTGGCATCCAGTATCAATGTCAATCCGGTGATTATCCGCAAACTGCTATCCCAGTTAAAGGACGCAGGATTGATTGAAGTAAAACGTGGACCGGGTGGTGCATCCATTACGAAGCCCTTGGAGGAGATCACTTTTTTGGATATTTATCATGCAGTAGACTGTGTGGAGGAAAATACGCTATTTCATTTCCATGAAAATCCCAATCCGAAATGTCCTGTGGGCAAAAATATTCACAATATTTTGGATGATAAGCTGCTTCGGGTACAAAATGCAATGGAGCAGGAACTAAGCTCCATTACAATAGCTGACATAAAGTCAGATCTGGAAAACTATTTGTAAGGTCGCTGGCAGAATCTGTAATCTGCCGGATTTTCTTCGCCAATCTTTCCTTGACAAGAAGGGGATGGCAAAGTATACTAGTTACTTAGATAACGGTGTTATGCCAAGAGGGGGTAGTGTTGTTGAGCGAGGATAAGGAAACAAGGAGAAAACTTCTGGACAGCGCGAGACAGGAGTTCCTGGCGAAAGGTTACATGAAAGCCTCTCTGCGCACCATTTGCAAAAATGTCGGAGTGACTACGGGTGCATTGTATTTTTTCTTTCAGGATAAAGAGGATTTGCTGAAAAATCTTGTGGAGGAGCCGTTAAATGAGCTGGTTTCGATGTTACAGCGGCATCTTTCGGATGAACTGGGGATGGAAACGGCATATGTGTCCTTGGAAGGTGATTCGGAAGATATCCGAGTGGCCAGAGAACTTGTGCATTATATGTATCAGCATTTTGATGTTTTTCAAATCCTTCTGACCAAGAGCCAGGGGAGTGCATATGAGGATATCGTGAGCAGGTTTGCGGATTTGCTGGAGGAACATTATAGTCTGCTGGCGGACCAGATAACCGAAAGGCTTGGTGTCCCGAAGCCGGATCAGTATATGATTCATTGGCTTTCGCATATACAGATTGATGCATTTATCCATCTGTTGACCCATGAACCGGACGAGGAAAAGGCAGTCAGGCATATCGAGGGAATTGTTGTTTATCTTATATCGGGTTGGAATGGTTTATTTGCGTCCCGGACATAAGACAATACAGGTTATATGGCGGAGATTTTTGCTGTATAACCTTATATTAGCACCATAACATAACGGTGTTATGGTGATTTTTCTTGCAAACCACATAACGATGTTATGTATTGGTAAAATAAAACAGGGAGGATGATCTATGTATCTTGAAGTAAACAATGTCAAAAAGAGTTATGGAGAGGGAGGGAGTTTTGCAGAGGTGTTAAAGGGGGTTTCTGTCTCCGTGCAACAAGGGGATATGTGTGTGATTCAGGGAACCAGTGGTTCGGGAAAATCAACGCTGCTAAATTGTATTGGGGGATTGGATCAGATGGATTCTGGTTCGATCCAGGTGGATGGCAGGGAAATATCCGGGTTGTCACCGGAAAAATTGTCGGATTACAGAAGGGAAAATCTAGGCTTTATTTTTCAGTTTTATAATCTGGTGCCAAATCTGACGGTGCGGGAAAATATTCAGGTATGCGAGTACCTGACTGACAGTCCGCTTTCATTGGATGAACTGCTTGATACGCTGGGTTTGACGGAGCATCAGAATAAATTTCCGTCACAGCTTTCCGGTGGTCAGCAGCAGCGTTGTGCCATTGCCAGAGCATTAATCAAAAACCCAAAGCTTCTTCTCTGTGATGAGCCTACCGGGGCACTGGACTCTAAGACTTCGCGGGACATTCTAATGTTGCTGGAAAAGATCAATCAAAAATATGGTACGACGATGCTGATTGTTACCCATAACAATTCGATCAAAAACATGGTTGATCAGGTCATCTTCTTAAAAGATGGGCAGATCCGAAAGAATTACCGCAATGAGCAGAAAGTATCTGCGGCAGAATTGGAGGATTTATAATGCAGAAAATACTTAGAAAAAGAATCTTCCGGGATTTGAGAGAAAACTGTTTTCGTTATCTGGCATTGGGGTTTTTGATTATTCTCGGAATGTATATGATTGTCAGTCTGGTGGGGGCAGCGGATACTATTATGAAGGGGTCCGCAGATACCGCGAAAAAAAACAAACTGGAGGATGGACAGTTTCGTACGTTTGTATCTCTGACGGAGGAAGAAAAGGCTTCTCTGAAAGGAGAGGGGATCACTCTGGAGGAGCATTTCTATCTGGATTATACGCTGGAGAATGCTTCGGTTTTGCGTGTGTTTTCCCAGCGAAGGGAAATTGATCTGCCACAAGTGGATCGTGGGAGAATGCCAGAAATGCAGGGAGAGATCTTGTTGGAAAAACGGTATTGTGAAGAACATCATATTTCGGTGGGAGATCAACTGAAAGTCGGTGGCCATAGCTTTTTGGTGTGTGGCATCGGCAGTGCACCGGATTATGATACGCCCTATCGCGATTTGTCAGACAGTGCTGTGGACAGCGAACAATTTGGTGTGGGATTTTTGACCGAGGGGGATTATGCGTGTCTGAAGGAGGAAAAGAAGAGCATGCAGTCGGAAGAATATGTGTATGCGTATCTTCTGAACGGATGTATGACCCAGGCACAGTT